>CAZFHQ010000006.1:5546-20977 GCA_964519325.1 uncultured Clostridium sp. | reverse complement strand
ACCGTGAGGTCATGGCCTTCTGCCAGAGCTTCATGACAGAGCTGTACCGCCACATCGGCGCTGATACCGACGTGCCTGCCGGCGACATCGGCGTTGGCGGCCGTGAGATCGGCTTCATGTACGGTCAGTATAAGAGAATCCGCAACCAGTTTGAGGGCGTTCTCACCGGCAAGGGCCTCACCTACGGCGGCTCCCTGGCCCGCACCGAGGCAACCGGCTATGGCCTGCTGTACTTTACAGACGCCATGCTGCGCAAGAACGGCCACTCCCTGAAGGGCAAGACCGTTGCTATCTCCGGCGCCGGCAACGTTGCCATTTACGCCGCGGAAAAAGCAACCCAGCTGGGTGCAAAGGTCGTCACCATGACAGACTCCACCGGCTGGATTTATGACGCGGAAGGCATTGACCTGGCTGCCATCAAGGAGATCAAGGAAGTAAAGAGAGAGCGCCTCTCTACTTACAAGAACTATCGTCCAAATGCGGTTTACACCGAGGGCAAAGGCGTTTGGAGCACCAAATGCGACATCGCTCTCCCATGCGCAACGCAGAACGAGCTGCATCTTGAGGACGCAAAGCAGCTGGTTGCAAACGGCGTAATCGCGGTTGCAGAGGGCGCGAATATGCCAACCACGCTGGAAGCGACCGAGTACCTCATCGAGAACGGCGTTCTCTTTGCCCCAGGCAAGGCTTCCAACGCGGGCGGCGTAGCAACCTCCGCCCTGGAAATGTCTCAGAACAGCGCCCGACTCTCCTGGACCTTTGAGGAAGTTGACAGCAAGCTGAAGGATATCATGGAGAACATTTTTGCACAGGCAGACGCGGCCGCTGAAAAGTACGGCTATCCTCGCAACTACGTTGTCGGCGCAAACATTGCCGGCTTCACCAAGGTTGCCGACACCATGCTGGCACAAGGCGTGGTTTGATTCGATCCCCTGACACAATGCGCAGGTTACAGGTAAATCACTGAGAAAAACCGGCTATGTGGATGTTAGCATAGCCGTTTTTCTCAACAGCTATTGTCTTGTCAGCAGTAAACACACAAAGGAGCAGCAAAATGGCAAACAACAAAAAAATGAATTTTATCCAACGGTACTGCAAGCGGTATTTTGTCGACGCCACCAGTGCCATGGCCCTTGGCCTGTTCGCCTCGCTGATCATTGGGCTGATCATCTCCCAGCTTGGCAAAATCCCCTACTGCGGGTTTCTTGTCACCTTCGCGGACATGGTAAAATCCGGCCCAGTGGTCGGCGGCGCGATCGGCGCAGCCATTGCCTACGGCCTGGGCGCAAAGCCGCTTGTCATTTTCTCCTGCGTGGCAGTGGGCGCTTTTGGCTACGACGCGGGTGGTCCGGTGGGCGCTTATCTGGCTACCGTAGTCGGCGCGGAAGTAGCCCGTACCGTCTCCGGCAGAACGAAGATCGACATTGTGCTCACCCCCATCGTCACCATTATCTCCGGCTGCATTGTCGGGCATTTTGCCGGACCGCCGGTCAGCTTTGTCATGTCGGCACTGGGCAATCTGGTCAACAACGCTACCGAGTATTCCCCCTTCTTCATGGGCATCGTGATCTCGGTGATCGTCGGCATGGTGCTAACCATGCCCATCAGCTCGGCGGCGCTATGCATTATGTTGGATATTTCCGGCCTGGCGGCAGGCGCCGCGACGGTAGGCTGCTGCTGCCAGATGATCGGCTTCGCCGTGGCCAGCTTCCGGGATAACGGCGTCAGCGGGCTGATCGCCCAGGGGCTGGGCACCTCTATGCTGCAAGTTGGCAACATTGTGCGGCGGCCGCAAATCTGGATTGCCCCGACCCTGTGCAGCGCGATTCTTGGCCCAGTCTCCACCTGCCTGCTGAAGATGACAAACACCGCTGCCGGCGCCGGCATGGGTACCAGCGGCCTGGTGGGCCAGTTCGGCACCTTTGAAGCTATGGCCGCCACCACGCCGGTCTGGTGGCTCCTGCTGGAAATGGCCCTGCTCCATTTCATCCTGCCCGCCGCCATTACCCTGGCCATTGACGCCTGCCTGCGCAAGCTGGGCTGGATCAAAAAAGGCGACATGGCGCTCCATGTGCCAAAAGCAGAAAAATAAACAAAGCGCACACAAAAGCGCAGAGGCAATGGCAGCCTCTGCGCTTTTTTTGATGGACGCTGTAAAGTTTGTCCTGCTATTTATGGTATTTACCGTTGTTTAAAATTTGGAAGGCGCGGTAGATCTGCTCGCACAGCATGACCCTTGCCAGCTGGTGCGGAAACGTCATCAACGACATGGAGAGCCGCACCGCGCCGGCCTGCTTGACCTGCTGCCACAGACCAAAGGAGCTGCCAATGACAAAGCAAATCTCGCTGACGCCGCCTAGCGTCAGCTTTTCGATCGTCCCGGCAAGCTGAGGCGAGGTCATGGCTTTGCCCTCAATACAAAGGGGGATCAGGGCTGCTGTTCCCGCTGTTTCCAGCAATTTGCGCCCCTCCGCTTCCAGACCCGCCTGGATCTCCGCCTCTGACGGATTGGAGGGCAGCCGATACTCCGGCAGCTCCACAATTTCAAACTTACAAAATGGCCGAAGCCGCTTGCTATATTCGCCGCAGGCTTCCTGCCAATATTTTTCTTTGAGCCTGCCAACGCAAAGCACGCGAATGGAAACCACTGGCTTCACCGCCTTAAAACAGGATAGACCGCCCCGTCAGATTTTCCCGCGGCGCGACAAAGAGCTGATAATCCACATTCTCCTGCATCCTGTGGACCTGCAGGGAACAGAGGGCGGTTTGCAGCGCCAGTTCCGGCGTATTGTTCTCCTGGCTAAGATGAGATAGCATGATCCGCGTCGTCCCGCCGGAAACCAGCTCCGGCAGGATCTCGGCGCAGTCTGTGTTGGAGAGGTGTCCCCGCTCAGAAAGGATCCGCCGCTTGAGCGGATAAGGGTACGGCCCGTTTTGCAGCATTCCCACATCGTGGTTCGATTCCAGGATGACGAAATCGCTGCCGTGCAGCGCGTCTTTGACCGGCGCAGTCAGCACACCTAAATCTGTAGCAAGGGTGATCGTCCGCTCATCTGGCGTTTTCACCTGAAAGCCAACGCTTTCCGCGCAGTCATGGGAGGTGTGGAAAGGGCGGATCATCAGATCGCCGCAGCACATTCCCTCCGGGCGGATCACATCATATGTAACCTTGTCAAGCTCCCCCATCCCCTCCAGCGCTTGCAGGGTGCCGGCCGAGGCGTAAACGGGGATGTGATACTTCGACGCAAAGACACGCAGCCCCTTGATGTGGTCTACATGCTCATGGGTGATGAAAATGCCATCAACCTGTTCCGGCGCCAGGCCGCACGCCTCCAGACACAGCTTCACCTGACGGGCGCTGCGGCCAACATCCAGCAGGATACCGGCGCCGCTGCCCCCGCTGATAAAATAACTGTTCCCGCTGCTCCCGCTGAACAGCGGACAAACCCTTGCCATGCCGACCCACGTCTCCTTTGTTTCAAACAATAAAAACGGGAGCAGGCAGAACGCCGCCGCTCCCAATCCGCACAGCCAAACGGTTAACCGGCTCTGCTTCCCTTTTTATGATCCGGTACATGGACCCGCCGAATGTCAGCGCCAACGGCAGAAAGCTTGCCCTCAATGTCCTCGTACCCGCGCTCAATGTGCTGGATCTCCTCCACTTCGGTCACACCGTGGGCGCACAGGCCCGCAATCACCATGGCAGCGCCGGCGCGCAGGTCGGTCGCTTTGATCGGCGCGGCGTTGAGATGATCGACGCCCTCGACCACCGCGATCTTGCCGTCCACCGAGAACTGAGCGCCCATACGGCGCAGTTCCTCAACATAGCGGAAACGGTTATCCCAAATGCTCTCATTAATGATGCTGGTGCCGTCCGCCACAGCCAGCAATACAGCGATCTGCGGCTGCATATCGGTCGGGAAGCCGGGATGCGGCATTGTCTTTACGTTGCAGCGGTGCAGCCGCCCGTTACAGGTCACCCGCACAGAATCGTCAAATTCCTCTACGGTCACGCCCATTTCGATGAGCTTTGCAGTGATGGACTCCAGATGCTTTGGAATGACATTTTTAATGAGCAGATCGCCCTTGGTAGCCGCCGCCGCGGCCATATAAGTGCCGGCCTCGATCTGGTCCGGAATAACGCAGTATTCGGTCGCGTGGAGATATGGCACACCGAAGATCTTGATCATGTCGGTACCGGCGCCGCGAATATCCGCGCCCATTGAGTTGAGGAAGTTCGCCAAATCAACAATATGCGGCTCCTTTGCCGCGTTTTCGATGACTGTCAGGCCTTCCGCCTTGACAGCCGCCAGCATGATGTTGATGGTAGCTCCGACGGAAACATTATCCATATAAACGCTGCTGCCCTTGAGCTTTTCCGCCTGGACGTCCACCATGCCGTTTTCAATATTGTAAGTGCAGCCAAGCGCCGCAAAGCCTTTTAAATGCTGGTCGATCGGCCGTACGCCGAAATCACAGCCGCCGGGCATTGCCACCACAGCATGAGAGCAGCGGCCCAGCAGGGCGCCCAACAGATAGTAGGAACCGCGGATATGCCTGGCAAGTTCGGCAGATGCCACATAGGTGCGGATCGGCCGCGGGTCGATCTCGATCGTTGTTTTATTGATGGTGCGGATCACCGCGCCCATATCCTGAATGATCCGGATGATAGCCGTAATATCGCTGATATTCGGCACATTTTCGATCCGGCAAATTTCGTCACACAAAACCGCTGCGGGAATGATCGCCACAGCGGCATTTTTTGCGCCGCTGATCTCAACCTCGCCAACAAGGCGCTTTCCACCGGCAATTAAAAATTTATCCAAAAGCTGCACGCTCCTAATTTTCAAATTCAAACGATAGCAATATTATTTTCAAATAGCTCCAAAATATAAGCCAATAGTTACTACACAACAAGTCAAAACTTTTTTTACGTTATGTTATATACATTAATGATAATATAAAAGCAAATAAATGTCAACAACCTGGCAATGGTCTTTTCCCGCAAAAGCGCAACATTGCCAATTTGTCACAAGAAATAGCCCGATTTTTTCTGACATCTGGAAAAAATCACAAATCCTGCCGGATGTATTTTCCACCTTCGCTTTGGCAATACTGATACTGCTGCCAGAACGAGGAGGCATGTAACTTGCAATACAACAAAGTGGAAATTTGCGGCGTGAACACAGCAAAGCTGAAGGTACTCACGGAGGAGGAAAAAATGGAGCTGCTGCGCCGTATGAAGGACGGGGACCCGACCGCACGGGAGGAACTGATCAAAGGGAACCTGCGCCTGGTGCTCAGCGTGATCCAGCGGTTCACCAACCGGGGCGAAAACATGGACGACCTGTTCCAGATCGGCTGCATAGGGCTGATGAAAGCGATCGACGGCTTTGACGTGACCATGGGGGTAAAATTCAGCACCTACGGCGTCCCGATGATCCTGGGCGAGCTGCGCCGCTATCTGCGGGACAACAACGCGGTCCGGGTCAGCCGGTCGCTGAAGGACATCGCCTACCAGGCCATGCAGGAAAAAGAGCGGCTGACAAACCTGAACAACAAAGAGCCCACTGTGGAAGAGATCGCGAAAAATCTTGGCCTGAAGCGAACAGACGTCGTGCTTGCTCTGGAATCCATCGTGGATCCGGTGTCTTTGTATGAACCGGTTTTTTCTGACGGCGGCGACACCATCTATGTCATGGATCAGCTTGGCGACCACAACGACGACAAAAACTGGCTGGATGAAATCGCGCTGAAGGAAGCGATCAAGAACCTGAACGACCGGGAAAAGCGCATTATGTCCATGCGGTTTTTCAGCGGAAAAACCCAAATGGAGGTAGCCGCGGAAATCGGCATCTCCCAAGCGCAGGTTTCCCGGCTGGAAAAAGGCGCGATCCGCAAAATCAAAGCACAGATTTAACGCTTGCCCACATCCCAAATACCGACGTTCCATGGGAAATTGACCGGTTCCGCCTGCCAGCGATTGACTTTTGCTTCACAATCTTCTATGATTAGAGAGAAACCAACAGGAAATGGTGTGGCAAAATGGCAAAAAAACTGATGTTGATCCTAAACCCGAATTCCGGCAAAAATGGGATGAAGCTCTATTTGCAGGATATTATTTCACTGTTCCATCAGGGCGGCTGGGAGGTAACGGTATTCCCAACGCACAAGGCCGGCGACGCGACCGGCTATGCCAGGGAACGCTACCATGATTTTGATCTGACCGTATGCTGCGGCGGCGACGGCACGCTGAATGAGGTGCTCAGCGGCATGATGCAGCAGCCCCTGCCCTTAAAAATGGGCTATATCCCGGTGGGTACAGCCAACGACCTGGCAACGACCCTGCACCTGAACAAAGACCCGCTGGCAGCCGCGGCGGATATTCTGCAGGGCAACACGTTCATCCATGACATTGGCTGCTTTAACGACCGTTACTTTGCTTACATTGCCGCGTTTGGCACGTTTTCTGATATTTCTTACTCCACCTCCCAATCAATGAAACGCTCCCTTGGCAAGCTGGCCTATATTTTACAGGCGGTAAAAAAGATTGGGGACATCAAGGCGCGCCATGTGAAGGTGACCATTGACGGCATGGAGATCGAGGATGATTTTGTGCTGGGCGCTGTCACCAACTCCACCTCGTTTGCCGGCATTTTCCGGCTGCGAGAGGAGGAACTCCGGCTGGACGACGGCATCTTTGAGGTGCTGCTGATTAAACCGCCGAAGAACCCTATTGAGCTGACTAGGATCATGGACCAGCTGCTTCACAAAAAATACGACAGCAACTTTGTCAGCCTCTACCACGGCAAAGCGATCACCGTCACCACCGAGGCGGAAACCGCCTGGTGCCTGGACGGTGAGCTGGGCGGCTCTTACCAGACCGTTTCCATCCATCCCTGTGACCGGCAGGTGACCTTCCTGGCCGGCAACGAAGCGGCGAAGCAGCCGGAGGTCTGACCAGACCAAAGGCTTGCAAAAAAAAAAGAGGACCGTTTTCGGTCCTCTTTTTTGCGGGCAGTTTTGGGGTTAACTGTTCTTGTCCACCACATGGAAGGTTTTCAGATTACCGCTTTTCTCGCTGCGTCGATCCAGCTCGGCCATCACGTCCTCCAGGGGAATGTTCTGGTTAACCATCAGCACCATCAGGTGGTACAGCAGATCGGAAATTTCCAGCACGGTTTCGCCGTTGTCCTGGTTTTTCGCGGCGATGATCACCTCGCTGCACTCCTCCCCACACTTTTTCAAAATCTTATCCAAACCCTTATCGAACAGATATGCGGTGTAGGAGCCTTCCGGCTTTGTCTCCTTTCTGCCCAAAATGGTCTGGTATAAATTCCGCAATACTTCATTCTGCATGGTTATCCCTCCAAATCTCATGAAAAAAACAGGTGTGAGAACCGGTGTGGCACGCCGCGCCGGTCTGCTCTACCACAATCAGCAGCGTGTCGTCGTCGCAATCGCCGCGGATGGATCTCACCCGCTGCACATGGCCAGAGGTGGCGCCCTTATTCCAAAGCTCCTTTCTGGAACGGCTGTAGAACCAGGTGTAGCCGGACTCCAGCGTTTTCTGCAGCGACGTCCGGTTCATGTAGGCCAGCATCAGCACCTGACCGGTACCCGCCTCCTGCACGATAGCAGGCAACAGATCCGATTTAACAAAAAAACGGTCGAGCAGGGCGGAATCCACCACCGCCCCGTTTGCTGTTTTGATCTCCATCGCCGCCTCCTATTCCTTTGCCGCCGCGACAGCCTGCCGCAGATCCAGGTCCCCTGTGTAGATGGCCTTGCCGCAAATGGCGCCGTAAAGGTTCAGTCTCCGGCAATCGTCTATGTCATCCAGCTTGCTGACGCCGCCGCTGGCTACGATATTACAGGTTACCGCCTGATTCAGCGCGTCCAGCATGGCAAGGTTTGGGCCGGAAAGCATCCCGTCACGGGAAATATCGGTAAAGATGATGACCTGGACGCCAACAGCCTCCATGGCCTTTGCCAGATCAATATAGTCGATCTCCGAACGGTCAGTCCAGCCCTCCGCGGCCACCTTGCCGTCCATGGCGTCGATGCCGACGGCGATGCGCTCGCCGTATTTTGCTACCGCCTCTTGCACCAGCGCTGGGTTTTTGATGGCCACAGAGCCTAAAATGACGCGGGCCACACCGTTTTGCAGATAAAAGTCGATGGTCTCCATATTCCGGATGCCGCCGCCAACCTCCACCTTGAGATGGGTGTTGCGGGCCACATGGAAGATGATCTCCGCGTTCACCGGCTTTCGGGCTTTCGCGCCGTCCAGATCGACCATATGGATCCATTCCGCTCCGGCGGCTTCAAAGGACTTCGCAGTTTCCAGCGGGTCTTCCGCCACCTTGTGGGCCGTGGCGTAATCGCCCCGGAACAGCCTGACGCAGGCGCCGTCTTTTAGATCAATCGCAGGAAAAATTAACATAATTCCAGTTCCCTCCGTTTATAATACGCCTTTTGTGGACAGCACCGCGCCGCTGTCCGTCTGTTGAACCGCAAGCCGCACCGCGTGGGCAATGGACTTGAACACCGCCTCGATGCAGTGGTGGGCGTTGGCGCCGTATTCCAGGCGGGTGTGGAGCGTCATGCCCGCGTTGGTGGCGAAGGCGCGGACAAACTCCTCTGTCATGCAGCTGTCGTATTCGCCGCAGCGCTCCTGCTGAAACGATGCCTGAAACACCACATAGGGCCTGCCGCTGATGTCCACAGCGGTGAATGCCAGCGCCTCGTCCATCGGCACATAGAAGCTGCCAAACCGGGCGATCCCCGCTTTGTCGCCCAATGCCTGGGCAAAGGCCTGGCCCAGCGCGATGCCGGTGTCTTCAATGGTGTGGTGGCAGTCCACATGGAGGTCTCCCCGCACGGTCAGCTCCAGGCCAAACCCGCCGTGGGTGGCAAAGGAATTGAGCATATGGTCAAAAAAGCCGATGCCTGTGCGGATCTGCACAGGGCCGCCGTCGAGAGAAAGGGACAGGGTGATGTCCGTCTCTTTTGTGGTTCGTGTAATGGTTGCTGTCCGCATATTCTGCTCCCCCTTTCTGTTACCGTGACGCCAAAAATTGCCGGAGCGCCGTGAGTACCGCCGCGTTTTCTTCCGCCGAGCCTGCTGTGATGCGCAGATAGCCCGCGCCAAAATACCGGATGGCAATGCTGTTTTCCAGGAGATACTCGTAAATTTCTTTTGCCAAATTAGTCTTGAGATAGACAAAATTGGTGCAGCTCTCATATAATTGGAACGCTTCGGGATAGCCCGCCTGCAATTGCGCCAGCGACGCTGCAAGCTCTGCCCTGGCGCTGATGATCTCCGCGGTGCGCCTGCGCATGAATTCCGGATGGCCGTAAATGATGGCGCCGATTTGCTGGGTGACCGCGTTGGAGTTATAGGGCGACTTCACCGCCTTCATCGCGTCGGTCAGCGTCTGATTGGCGACGGAGAAGCCAAGGCGCACACCGGCCATGCCAAGGGCCTTGGAGCAGGTGCGCAGAAGAATGAGATTGTCAAAGTCATCGGCACGGTCCAACAGGGACTGATCCCAAAAATCCATGTAGGCTTCATCCAGCACTACCAGGGCGTCCACCGAGGCGATCAGCCGCAGCACCTCCTCCCGCCTGAGGCCAAGGGAGGTCGGGTTGCATGGGTTAGAGAAGATGATCATCCGCGCGCCCGTTTCCCGCGCCGCCGCAATCAGCCCGTCCACGTCAATCGTCAGGTCCTCCCGCTTTTGCACCGTAACCGTATCAGCCTCCGCCAGGGAAGCATAAAAGGCATACATGGAAAAATCATTGTCGAGGGTGATGACCTTATCGCCCCGCATCAGGAACGAGGTCATGATGACAGAGATACTTTCATCAGAGCCGTTCCACGCGGTGACCAGTTCCGGCGCCACGCCGTAATAGGCGGCAAACGCTTCGCAGACGCTGTGAGCCATCGGGTCGGGATAGCGGTTAAACTGCACAGCGCCAACCGCCTCCACCACCTGGCCGCGGATCTCCTCCGGCAGGCTGAAGTAAGATTCATTGGCGTCCAAACGGATCCGATACGTTCCCTGAATGGGATCATAGGGCTTGAGATCCCGAATTTTTTTATTTAATACATAGGCCATAACAACACCGCAGCTTTCTGGAAGTTAATCGTTAAAACGGACTTTGATCGAGTTGGCGTGTGCAGTGAGGCCCTCAGTCTCAGCCAGCTTGACAATGTCATCCCGCGCGTTGCGCAGAGCGCTCTCTGTGTAGTAGATAAAGCTGGATTTTTTCACAAAGCTGTCGACAGAGAGGGGCGAGAAAAACCTGGCGGTGCCGCTGGTGGGCAGCACATGGTTCGGACCAGCATAGTAGTCGCCCAGTGGCTCCGGCGCGTAATTGCCAAGGAACAGGGAGCCGCAGTTATCCAAACGGCCAATGTATTCCAGCGGATGATCGGCGCACAGCTCCAGGTGCTCCGGCGCCAGGTCGTTGGCGAACTCCACCGCTTCCTCCATGGTGTCGCAGACGATAACCGCGCCAAAATCATCCAGGGATTGCTCAATGATGGCTTTACGCTCCAGGTGTTCCACCTGCCTGTAAATCTCCGCGATCGTTTCGTTGGCAACCGTTTCAGATGTGGTGAGAAGGATGGCGGAGGCCATCACATCATGCTCTGCCTGAGACATCAGGTCCGCCGCCAGGAACTTAGGGTTCGCGCTGCCGTCGGCTACGATCAGGATCTCGCTGGGGCCGGCGATCATGTCAATGTCCACTGTGCCATACAGGTGCTTTTTGGCCGTGGCCACAAAAATGTTGCCCGGGCCGACGATCTTATCCACCTTGGGGATCGTCTCGGTGCCATAGGCCAGCGCCGCCACTGCCTGCGCGCCGCCCACCAGGAACACGCGATCCACACCGGCCACATACGCCGCCGCCATGATGTCCGGGTTGGGCTTGCCGTTTTTCCCCGGCGGTGTAACCATGACGATCTCCCTGACGCCGGCGATTTTTGCCGGGATCGCGTTCATCAGCACAGAGGACGGATAGGCCGCCGTGCCGCCCGGCACATAGATACCGGCGCGTGCCAGGCCGCGGACACGCTGGCCCAGGATCACGCCGTTTTCTTTTGCGTCCAGCCAGCTCTGCTGCCTTTGCCGTTTGTGAAAATCGCGGATATTCTCCGCCGCGCGCTCCAGCGCCTCCAAAAAGGCCGGCGCGCACTGGGCCATCATCGCCTTGATTTCTTCTCTGGAGATCTCCAGCTTCTCCGGCGCTTTGCCATCGAATTTCTCCGTGTAGTCCCGCACGGCCTGATCTCCGTTTTGCCGCACATCCTCCAGAATCTCGGCGACAATGGCGTCTACCTTGCGGTCCTTTTCTCCGGCGCGCGCCATGAGCTGCTCCACAAACGCGCGGGTCGTTTTTTCATCTTTTTTCACCAACTGAATCATGGCGTTACCTCCTGTGTTTTCCCAGTGCTTCGGCTGATCTTATCCACCAGCGCTTCAATTTCCCGTTTGCGCAGCTTCATGCTGGCTGTGTTTACAATTAACCTGGCGGAAATATCGCAAACCTTTTCGATGACCTCCAGGCCGTTTTCCTTTAGTGTGGAGCCGGTCTCCACGATATCCACAATGGCGTCCGAAAGGCCAAGCAGGGGCGCCAGCTCCACCGAACCCTCGATCTTGATGATCCGCACGTCCATGGCCTTTCCCTCAAAAAAACTGTTAGCGACCTTGGGGTACTTTGTGGCGACGGTCTTGGCGTTGTAGCCTGCGTAAAAATCCTTGCCCTTTGGTCCGGCCAGGGCAAATTTACACTTGCCGAACCCCAGGTCTAAGATCTCATAAAAGCGGGTGCCGTTCTCCAGGATCGTGTCTTTGCCGACCACACCCAGGTCGCAGACGCCGTGCTCCACATAGGTGATGACGTCGGCAGCCTTGGCCAACACCACCTCAAACTCGTTGTCGCCAACCGGCAGAATCAGCTTGCGGCCCTTGTTGCGCACAGCCGTACAGTCGTACCCGATCTGTTCCAGCAGCCCGATGGTATCCTTCTCCAGCCTGCCCTTTGTCAGCGCGATCCTCAATGGTTTCATGACCCTCACCTCACCCTAATTTTTTCGTTTCAATGGTATCGCCGACAAAATCCACCCGCGGGATCTTCTTCAGCTTTGCGTAGGCGAGCGCCGCCTCGCGGGTCTCCAGCACACTGTTTTCACAGAAGTTGCCGAAGGCCACCATGTCGGACATATGGCGCAGCGCCTTCAGCTCATAGCCAGCGTCTCCGTGAACCAGGATCTCCACACTGGGCGCCTTTGACCCACAGCCGTGGGCAAGCAGTACCTGAGACACTGCATCCACATTCACCGCAAACCCAATCGCCGGCATAGGCGCGTCAAAGCAGGAGAGGAGATTATCGTAACGGCCGCCGGTTAATACAGCGTCGCCGAAATCCTCCACATAGGCGCTGAACACAATGTCGGTGTAGTAATCGTTGCGCTGCACCAGCCCCAGGTCCACCATCATTTTGTCGCCCAGGTTCAGGCCGCACAGGTCATCGAACAGCTCCTTTAAATAGCCCAGCGTCGCAGTGGAATTTTCATCCATGCAGTAGGCCATGGCCTCGTCGAACACCTCGCTGCCGCCAAACAGACGGGGCAGGTTGCGCATGGCGTCCACGGCGCGGCTTGGCTCCAGCTTGTCCAGGATGGCGTCCAGCAGCGGATAATTCTTTGCTTCAATGGAGAGGCGGATATCCTCAATGGTGTCCTCATCCACCGGCAGCTGGGCCGCGATCGCTTTGAAAAAACCGGCATGGCCCAGTTCAATGCGGAAATCCGGCACACACCTGCCCAGCGCTTCGATAGCGGTAACGATGACCTCCAGATCGGCGCGCAGCCCCTTGCAGCCCAGCAGCTCGATGCCGGACTGCATGATCTCGTCGCTTTTGCCGCCAAGGCCAGGGGTGTTGCAGTAGATTTGCTGGGTGTAATACAGCCGGATCGGCTTTGGCTGATTTTGCAGCCGGGTGGCCGTCACACGGGCGATGGGTACCGTGGAGTCTGGGCGCATTACTACCAGACGACCCCGCTTATCCGTCATTTTATACATCAGCTCCTGGCCGATCTCCGACGCGTTAAAATGGAACACATCGAAAAACTCCAATCCAGGCGTGACCACCTCGTGATAGCTGTGGGCGGCGAACACTTCCGCCAGCTTGCGCTCTACGCTCCGCCGCGTGATGCACTCTTCAAATAAATAGTCCTTCGTACCCTCCGGGGTAATTTTGTTATATTTCTTCAAGCTGTGAAACCACCTATCTACCAATCTTGCCGCTCTTCACTTTAGCGCGCTAATATAATATCATAATAAACTATCACTGTCAATACCCATTCTTAAAAGAGGGTCATCTGGCTGCTTTCCGGCAGATCACGGAGCGCGCCGGTCTCGGCAAGCGACTCGATGACCGCCTTGGTCACCTTCGATCTGCCTTGCAGGTCATCCACCGAAATGTATGCCCCGCCATGCTTCCGGGCTTCCATCAGGCTGACAGCCGCCGCCTCGCCGACGCCGTTGAGCGCGGAAAATGGCAGGCGGATCTTTCCGTCCTCCACCAGGAACCGTTTGGCGTCAGAACGGTACAGATCCACCGGCAGCACCTCGATGCCCCGCGCCAGCATCTCATTGACAATTTGCAGCGTGGCGAACAGGTCCTCTTCCTTTTTGGTCGCCTCCTTGCCCTTCATGTTGATCTCCGTCATTTTTTTGCGCACAGCAGCCTTGCCCTGAGACACAACAGCCGCGTCAAAATCCTCGCCGCGCACGGTAAAATAAGCCGCGTAATATTCTTTGGCATGGTGTACCTTGTACCAGCCAAGGCGCAGGGTAGCGATCATATAAGCGGCGGCGTGGGCCTTTGGGAACATATATTTAATCTTCATGCAGGAATCAATATACCACTGTGGCACGTCGTGCTCCCGCATAGCGGTGAGGTGCTCCTCGGTGAGCTGCTTGGACGCTTTGCCCTTTCGGGTGATCTCCATAATCTGGAACGCCATCTGCGGCGCAAGCCCCTTGAGCATCAGGTACGTCATAATGCTGTCGCGGGTACCGATCACCTCTGAGATCGTGCAGGTGCCGTTTTTGATCAGATCCTGCGCGTTGCCCAGCCAGACATCCGTGCCATGGGACAAACCGGAAATCTGCAGCAGATCGGAGAAGGTTTTCGGCTGGGAGTCAATGAGCATCTGCCGCACAAAGCTGGTGCCAACCTCCGGCAGGGAGAAGGTGCCTGTCTGGGAGTCGATCTCCTCCGGCGTGACGTGCAGAGCTTCTGTCGAGGTAAAGAGGGACATGACCTGCGGGTCGCTCATGGGTACCTGCGAGATGGGGATCCCGGTGTAGTCCTCCAGATAGCGGTAAATGGTAGGCACATCATGGCCCAGCTCGTCCAGCTTACAGATGGTGTCATGGATGGAATGGAAGTCGAAGTGGGTCGTGATGTTGTCCGACTTCTGGTCGTTAGCCGGACGCTGGACGGGGCAAAAATCGTAAATTTCTTTGCCCTTTGGCACAACCACCATGCCGCCGGGGTGCTGACCAGTGGTGCGCTTAACGCCGGTGCAGCCCAGGGCAAGGCGCTGCTCCTCCGCTTTGGGGATGACGATGCCACGCTCTTCCGCATATTTGCGGACAAACCCGATGGCTGTTTTATCCGCTACGGTGGCGATGGTACCCGCCTTGAACACGTTGTCCTTGCCAAAGAGCGTTTCGGTGTAGCGGTGGGCGTCGCTCTGGTATTCCCCGGAGAAATTCAGGTCAATATCCGGCGTCTTGTCGCCGTCAAAGCCAAGGAACGTTTCAAAGGGGATGTGGTGGCCGTCCCGGTCATAATCGGCGCCGCAGACGGGACACTTTTTGGGCGGCAGGTCAAACCCGGAGCCGTAGCTGCCGTCGGTGATGAACTCGCTGTGACAGCACTTGGGGCAAACGTAGTGGGGCTCCAGGGGGTTGACCTCTGAGATGCCGGACATCGTTGCCACAAAGGAAGAGCCGACCGAGCCGCGGGAGCCGACCAGATAGCCGTGGGCCTCAGAGTCAGCCACCAGCTTTTGGGCCGTCATATACAGCACGGAGAAGCCGTGCTTCGTGATGGAGCCAAGCTCCTTGTCCAGCCGCTTCTGGACGATCTCCGGCAGCGGATCGCCGTACCTTTTCTTTGTCCGCTCTGTGGTGATGCGGATCAGGTCCTCCTCCGCCCCGTCGATGAACGGCGGGAAGGTACCCTCTGGGATGGGGCGGACCTTTTCGATTTGGTCAGCGATCATACGGGGATTGGTGACGACCACCTCATAGGCCTTGTCCCTGCCCAGGTAAGAGAACTCCGCCAGCATCTCCGCCGTGGTCTTAAAGTAAAGCGGGGCCTGATGATCGGCGTCGCTG
>CAZFHQ010000006.1:0-5536 GCA_964519325.1 uncultured Clostridium sp. | reverse complement strand
TTGGGCGGCCATCAGGATCTTTCGGTATTCGCCGTCCTTCGGGTCCAGGAAGTGGACGTCGCCGGTGGCGACCACCGGCTTGCCCAGCTCCTCCCCCAGCCTGACGATGGTGCGGTTAAACTCCCGCAGCTTTTCCACATCCGGCACGCTGCCGTTACGAACCAGGAACTCGTTGTTGCCGGTGGGCTGGATCTCCAGATAATCATAAAAGCTGGCGATCTCCCGCAGCGCCTCCCAGGGCTTGCCGTTGAACACGGCGCGGTACAGCTCGCCGGCTTCACAGGCGCTGCCAATGAGCAGCCCCTCCCTGTAATTGACCAGCACGCTTTTCGGAATGCGGGGCGTCTTGTAGAAGTAATCGAGATGGGACATGGAAATCAACTTGTAGAGGTTTTTCAGTCCGGTCTGATTTTTCACCAGCAGGATCTGGTGCGTCGGGCGCAGCTTTTTCACGTCCCCGCCGGCAAGGGAGGTGTTGATGTCCATCACGGTTTTGGCGTTCGCGTCCTCCCGCAGGCGGCTGAGCAGCTGGAGGAAGATCTGCGCCAGCATAGCGGCGTCGTCGCTGGCTCGGTGGTGATTGAAATTCCCCAGCTTCAAATATTTGGCCACGGTATCCAGTTTGCAGTTTTTGATCCCCCGCAGCAGCGAGCGGCACATGGGGACGCTGTCGATGTAGGCATAGTCGAACGCCATGCTGTGGCGGTTGGCCGCCATGCGGAGAAAGGACGTGTCGAACTCGGCGTTGTGGGCAACCAGTACGGCGCCCTCCCCGCAAAAATTGTAAAACATCTGGACAGCCTCCGCCTCCAGCGGCGCGCCGGCTACCATGTCATCGTTGATGCCGGTCAGCTCGGTGATCTTCGGCGGGATGGGCATTTGCGGATCGACAAAGGTGTTAAACACGTCGGTGATCTCCCCGTTGTGGATGCGAACCGCGCCGATCTCGGTGATCCGGTCGTTATTGGGGCTCAGGCCGGTCGTTTCTAAATCGAAGCAGATGAAATCGTCTGTGAGGGCATGGGAGGATTCCCCCGTGACCGCCGGGATCATATCGTTGACAAAATAAGCCTCCACGCCGTAGATCACCTTGATCTCGCCGCCCTGCTCCTCGATGGCCTCCGCCGCGTTCATGGCGTCTGGGAACGCCTGCGCCACGCCGTGGTCTGTGATGGCAATGGCAGGATGGCCCCACTCATATGCGCGCTGGATCAGGTCGCCCGCCTGGTTCATCCCGTCCATGCTGGACATGGCGGTGTGCAGGTGCAGCTCCACCCGCTTGGTGGCGGCGCGGTCCTCCACTTTGACTTGCCTGACTGTGGAAATGCTCCGCACGCGCAGCACATTTTCCCGGTCGTATTTGTCGTAGTCCACCTCTCCCCGCACCAGGATGGACATCCCCACCTTCAGGGTATCCAGTTCCCTGCATTGGCGGGCGTCCTCAATAATTTTCAGCGAGATGGAGCTGGTATAGTCGGTGATCTGGATACTGTAGATCTTCTTGCTGCTGTCCCTGGTATTTTTCGAGGACAGACCGAAAATCTCGCCCCAAACGGCAACGCTGCCGCTGTCAGGCATCACCCTGCTGATGGGGATGACCTGGGCTTTGCCGGCCCTGCCGTAAAGGAGCCGCGCAGATTCCGGAAGATAAGCCGGCATCAGCGTCGATTCATCCCGCACCTCGACGACCCGTGTGGGGGCGCTTTGCTCCATGGACTCCTCATACTGCTCCACCGTCTGGATCACAGATTCCCTGCTGAGCTTTTCCGCGTACTGCTTTTGCTTTTCGATGTAAACGCAGTCGTCGCTGCTGATGGACAGGGTGCCGTCAAACTTGACTTTGACCTCCTGATGGAACAGCTCATAAATCAGCGCCGCGATCTGGCGGTCCACATGCTTCTCCTCCATTGCCTGATAGCCGCCGTGGCGCAGGCTGATGGTCAGCACGCCGGCCTCCAGAGTGGCCTCGCTATCGTTAAAATAGCCGTTGACGTTGACGTTCCGCCGCTTGAGCAGCGCCACCAGCGCGGGGAAAAACGCGGCTGTAAAAGCGCCCTGCGGAAAAACAGGCGTGATTTCCGCAATTTGAATTTCCCTGCCGCAGGCTCGCATGGCATCCTCCATGGCATTCAGCACCGGCAGCTCTACCAGCGCAGAAAACGCCACCGTCGCGTTGACACGGCGGGCCTCACGGTCGATCTCTAATTTTTGAATCTCACTGTGCAGCGCCAGCTCCGGCAGCGCCGCGCTTGCTTCGCACGCAAAAAAACTCGCAAACTTTCTCACACAAATGCTCTCCTACGCTTTTACTCCATTCGTTCCAACTCTTCCAGCAAGGCGTCTACCAGGCGATCCTCCGGCACTTTTCGGACGACCTTGCCCTTTTTGAAAATCAGCCCTTCCCCGTTGCCGCCGGCAATGCCGATGTCCGCCTCCCGCGCTTCGCCGGGTCCGTTGACCACACAGCCCATCACCGCGACCTTCACCGCCTTGGGGTAGTTTTGCAGCCGCTCCTCCACTTGCCTGGCCAGCTCGATCATGTTGATCTTCGTGCGGCCGCAGGTGGGGCAGGAAATGAGCTGCACACCGCCCTCCAGCAAATTCAGCGCCCGCAGGATGTCACGGCCCGCGGCGATCTCCCGCACCGGGTCTGCCGTGAGAGAGACACGGATCGTATCGCCAATGCCCCGCTGGAGCAATGACCCGATCCCGATGGCCGACTTGATCAGGCCCATCCGTTCGGTGCCAGCTTCCGTGACGCCCAGGTGCAGCGGATAGGGACATTGTTCCGCCACCAGCTCGTAGGCGCGGATCATGGTGTCCACGTCGGAGGACTTGATGGAGATGACGATGTCGGTGAAGTCAAACTCCTCCAATAAGGACGCGTGATACAGGGCGCTCTCGCACAACGCTTCCGGCGTGGGAGCGCCATACTTTGCCAGAAGCTCCTTTTCTAACGAACCGGAATTGACGCCGATGCGGATGGGGATGCCCTTTTCCCGACAGGCCCTGGCCACAGCGCGGACGCGCTCCTTGCCGCCAATATTGCCAGGGTTGATGCGGATTTTGTCAATGCCGGCTTCCACTGCCGCCAGAGCCAACCGGTAATCAAAATGGATGTCCGCCACAAGCGGGATGGATACCGCGGCTTTGATGGCCGGGATCAGCCGGACAGCCTCCATGGTTGGGATCGCCGCCCGCACCATTTCGCAGCCAGCCTGTTCCAGGGCAACGGCCTGCCGCACACTGCCCTCCACATCCTCCGCCGGCACATTCAGCATGGACTGGACGCTGACGCGGCTTTCGCCGCCAATGGGCAGCTCTCCCGCTGTCACTGTTTTACAAGCACGCCGTTTCATGTGGGCATCGCCTCCTTCTTACTTCCCCATTTTACCACAAACTGCTGCGAAAAGAAAGTAGCGCCGGTGGAATTGTACCGTTTTGACAGAAAGTAAAACAACCAACCACAGATTTCGTCAAAGTGGTTGGCTGCACATAGCAATGCGAATTTATGAGAAGATCCGCAGAATATCCTGGACGCTGATCAGCACCATGAAAATCATCAGCGCCAGAAACCCGGCTCCGTGGATCCACTGCTCGTATTTGGGATTGAGCGGCTTGCGGCGTATAGCCTCGATCAGCAGCAGCAGCAGCCGTCCGCCGTCCAGAGCAGGCAGCGGCAGCAGGTTGATGATCCCCAAATTAATGGTGAGGATGACCATCAGCAAAATAATATTATTGATCGCGGTCATCAGGTCCACGCCGGTGCTGGCAGACGCCACCTGGCCGATCGCCGAGGCTGTGCCGATCGGCCCGGACAGGCTGTTCAGGCTGACCCTGCCGGTAATGATTCCGGACAGGCTGGACCAGACCATGCGGGTATAAGAAACGGTGCCGGAGAAGGTTTGGCCCAGCACTGAACCGACCGACCGGCCAATGGGATAGACCCGAAAGTCGATCACCGGATAGACGGCGCCGTCCTCCACTTGGGTTTGCAGCCGCACATGGGGCAGGGTGACCGTTTCCCCGTCCCGCAGCACAACGACCTTCACATCGGCGGCATCCGCCATAGAGAGGGCATAGGTCACATCCCGTGCGGTGTAGGTGCGGTAGCCGTCAATGGAATAAAAGGTATCGTCCACCCGAAGGCCCGATGCCTGGGTCGCGGCGTCCTCGGTAAACTCCGCGATGGTGGTCGAGGAATAGGCCGGCTGCTGCACCACGACAACAAACATCAGCACCAAACCCAGCAGGATATTCATGACCCCGCCGGCAGATACCACGATCATCCGCTTCCATACCGCCTTGCTGCCAAAGGCCCTGGGATCCTCGCTTTCGCCGTTCTCCCCTTCCATGGCGCAGAAGCCGCCGATGGGAAACAGCCGCAGGGTATACAGCGTTTCCTTTTTTTGTATCTTGAACAGCTTTGGCCCCATCCCCAGGGCAAACTCGTTGACCCGAATTCCGCACAGCTTTGCCGTGATGAAATGCCCAAACTCGTGGAGCAGGATCATCAGGCAAAACAGCAGCGCCGCGATCACGATCAATAATACGGTCGTTATGGTCATCACCTCTCAGTTGGACGCAACCGTTTCCCGCACAAACTCCCGCGCCGCCCGATCCGCCTCCAGCACCTGTCCTACCGAGGTCACCTGGGCAACATCCGGCTGGCGCTCCATGGCCGCCGTCACCAGCGCGCCAATCTCAAGGAAGGCAATCTTCCCTTCCATAAACAGCTGCACCGCAGCCTCGTTCGCGCCGTTGGCCGCGGCCGGCGCAAGGCCGCCGCGGCGCAGCGCCAGCCTGCACGCTTGCAAACAGGCAAAATTTTCATCCGGCGGATAGAAGGTCAGGCTGCCGCACCGTGTCAGATCCAGCCGCGTGACATCGGTAGGGATCCGCTCCGGGTAGGTGATGGCATACTGGATCGGCAATCGCATATCCGGCACGCCAAGCTGACCCAGGACAGAGCCGTCCCGCATTTCTACCATGGAGTGGATAATACTCTCCCGATGGACCACCACGTCGATCCGTTCTTCCGGCAGATCAAAGAGCCAGGCGGCCTCGATGACCTCCAGCCCCTTGTTCATCATCGTCGCGGAGTCGATGATGATTTTCTTTCCCATGCTCCAGTTGGGATGATTCAACGCCTGCTCCAGCGTAACGTGCTCCAGCTCCTCCCTGGTTTTGCCGAAGAACGGGCCGCCGGAGGCCGTCAGGATAATGCGCGCCACGTCATCCTGGGGGTTGCAGCCCTGGAGGCATTGGAATACCGCCGAGTGCTCGCTGTCCACCGGAAGAATGGAAACGCCCTTTGCTTTCGCAGCGTCCATCACCAGGGAACCGCCGGCGACCAGCGTCTCCTTGTTGGCAAGGGCAATCGTTTTGCCGGCGTCAATGGCGGCCAGCGTCGGCTGCAGGCCGATCATGCCCACTACAGAATTGAGCGCCAGGTCCGCCTGTGGCACCGCCGCGGCTTCGCACAGGCCCTCCAGTCCAGCCACAATTTTCACATCACAGTCAGAAACCGCAAGCC
>CAZFHQ010000005.1:0-22521 GCA_964519325.1 uncultured Clostridium sp. | reverse complement strand
TGCTGAATTATGACCTGAAAAACAGTCTCATACAAAATAAATGGCGTTGGGCAGGCGCCATCGTGCTGTTTATCTTCCTGGCTCATGTCATCACGGACAGTTTCCGGCTTGCCGGAAAAGAACCGGGACTAGGCGGCATTTTTCTATATTTGATAAAAGGGGCCGCGCCTTATGTCAGGACAGAAAACAGTTCCTTTGAACTGCCGGTGTTATGGTTCTTATATCACAGCTATTTTTTCTGCCTGATTGGGGATTATCCGGTAAAAGATTTGCAGGGATATGGGAAACAGGTATTTTTGCGGATCGCGGATAGAAAGAGATGGTGGCTGTCAAAGTGCATCTGGATAAGCGTATCCGCCATCGTTTATGAGGTTTTGTTTTTAATGATCAGTTTTCTGTATCTGGCCGTAACCGCTCACACGATTGCTGTTCCTCCGGATGTTTTATTCCAGATGGTGGGCATGAGGTCTGCGTCTGCCGTTTTGGGTGGGATCTGCGCATATCTGGGCGCGATCCTATGGGCAGGGTGGTTCCAGTTTTATTTAAGCCTTATCCTGCGTCCGGTTCCGGCAGTTTTGGCGACGTTAACGCTGCTGATCTGCGCCTGTTATTGTGATACGCCGTTATTGCCGGGGAATCTTATGATGCTTGGGAGAACCTGCGGCATGGATCAAAAAGGATCCTTTTTAATTTGCGGGGCAGCCGTTTTGATAACAAGTTCAGTTGTTATCGTGTGGCTTGGCGCCAGGCTTATGAAGAAATACGAGTTAATGAAATGAAAGGGGTAATACCATGATTGAGATTGAGGATCTTTCCAAACAGATAAAAGGCGTGACGGTATTGGATCACATCACCATGCGGATGCAGGCCGGAACCATTTATGGATTGCGGGGGGAAAACGGAAGTGGAAAAACAATGCTGATGCGGTGTATCTGCGGATTGATTTTTCCAACGTCCGGTGAAATTCGCATTGACGGGAAGGTGTTGGGGAAGGACATTTCTTTTCCGGAAAGTATCGGCGTGCTGCTGGAAGGGCCGTCCTTTTTGGGGAAATACACAGGACTTCAGAATTTGAAAAATCTTGCGAAACTTCGGGGAGATATTTCTGATGAAGAAATATCAGACGCAATGACAGCGGTAGGTCTTATGCCGGAGGATAAAAGAAAGTATAAAAAATATTCTCTGGGTATGAAACAGCGTCTTGGGATTGCCTGTGCATTGATGGGGAAGCCGGATATTTTAATTCTGGATGAACCAATGAACGCCCTGGATGAAAAAGGAATGGAGCAGGTAAAGCGGCTGTTGCTGGAGGAAAAGGAACGGGGCGCCTTGATCATCCTCGCCTGCCATGACAGCGAGGACTTTGAGCTTCTGACGGATGAGGTTTTTGTGGTAGAGGAAGGGAGGATACGGAAGGAATGAAGATTTTAAAAAATAAAGCGCTCTGGATCGCCCTATTCTCGATCAGCGTTATGACGCTTGTGTCCTTTCGCATATACGCGGTAAATAAGCAGTATCCCAGCCCACAAGAGATCTGTTTCCATGAAAATGAGGATTGTATCATATCGGATTACCATATTCGCCTGTTAGATATGGAATTCCTGAATGGTGAAGAGCTCCAGGAGATTGTTTCGGGTACGCCGCTTTTGTATAACACAGACGGAACACCTTATCCATGGGAGAAGCAAAAATTGGTTTTGGCAACCCTTGAGATAGAAGGTACAAACAATCAAACTGCAGCGTTAGATTTGACAGAAATTGTATTGGAAACAAAGGCGTGGGGGAATGGAATGGCTGGAGAATTGTTTCCAGTTTTAAATCGTGAAACTGGCAGCTTATATGAAAAGCTGGGAGAGGGAGAAAAACAGACGATAATATGTCCGTTTTTATTGACTGACAGCCAGTTCACAGAGAAGGACTGGAAAAATTTGAATGCGGAGAACTTTTCTCTGATCTTAAGCTATTATCCGGAAAAGATCATGCTTTCAAAATAAAAAAGAATATAAAAAGCGGCACAGAAGACAGAAAATATCAATTCACAGGGGACGACAAACATATAGATAAATCTTTATTCCGCCCGCGCAAAAGGCAGGGTGTTGCCCCTGCCTTTTTGCGTCGAGTTTGCCGGATACTGCCTTGTCCGGATCTGATTTGCGTTTCAAAAGAGTTAGTTCGCGCGATGCTCTGTCCGTATGGAAGGACTTGGTTTCGCCTTTGGGGTACACAAATGGCAAGCGGCCTGGTGAATGGAATCCAGCGGCTGTAAATCAGGAATCTTTTTGCCGCAAATTTCCACAGCCGCAGGACACCGCTGCCGGAACGCGCAGCCCTCCGGCAGGTCCATTGGGCTTGGCGGCTCCCCAGGGAGGATTTTGATCTTCTGCCTGGCGTCGCCATGCACGGAAAACACGGACGCCAGCAACGCTTTTGAATAAGGATGGACAGCATGGCTGCGAAGGGCTTTCCCTTCCAGTATCTCCACGATCCTCCCCAGATACATGACGACGACCCGGTCACAAAAGCTTTCGGCAACGGCCAAGTCATGGCAGATAAACAATGTGGTAAAATTGTTTTCGATCTGATGTTTTTTCAAAAGCTGTAAAATTTGCTCTTGAATTGATACATCCAACGCGCTGGTCGCCTCATCACAGATTAGCATTTTCGGATGCAGCGCAATGGCTCTGGCAATGGAGACACGCTGCAATTCACCGCCGGAAAGCTGGTGTGGATATTTGTTTAAATATTCATCGCCCAGTTCTACCCGTTTTAGCGCGTATATGGCTTCCTTGCGCGCCTCTTTTTTACTTTTTTTCTCAAAGTTAATCCAAGGTTCCATTAAAAAAGTACCAATTTTCATCCGCGGGCTGAATACGCCGGAAGGATCTTGGAAAATCATTTGCACCTGCCGGCGGAATGCGCGAAGCTGCTTCCCGCGCATTGTTGTAATTTCATTTCCGTCAAAGAACAGTCTGCCGCCGTTCGGCTGCTCCATGTACGCGATCACTTTGGCAAGGGTGCTCTTTCCACACCCGCTTTCCCCGACAATCGCAACCGTTTCTCCGGCACGAACAGATAAGCTTACATCGTTGACCGCTTTTACAATGCCTCCGCCGCGCAGGACAAATTCTTTCCGGATGTTTTCTAATCGCAGAATTTCACGTTCCAATGCTTCAGCCCTCCAGTTCCGGTACAACGGACAGCAGATGTTTCGTGTACTCGTTTCGCGGATGCTCGATCACCGCTTCTCTGCTTCCAAATTCTACCAAATTACCATGTTGCATGACAGCGATTGCGTCCGCCATACGAGAGGCAACGCCCATGTTATGGGTCACTATGACAATTGCCGTCCCCATGGTGTCCCGCAGATCCAGCATTTCCTGTACCACTTGTGCCTGCACCGTTACGTCCAAAGCGCTGGTTGGTTCGTCTGCCAGCAAAAGCTTCGGCCGCATTGTCATCGCCATCGCAATGGCAACCCGCTGCCGCATTCCGCCGGAAAGCTGGAACGCGTAAGATTTCATCACCCGCTCCGGATCGGCCAGCTTTAACCGGGTAAGCATCGCCTTCGCCCGCTCCGCCGCTTCTTGTTTGGTGATTTGGAGATGTGTCCTCATCGTCTCGATATACTGGAAACCGATCCGCCTGCGGGGGTTCAGGTACGATCCCGCGTCCTGAAAAATCATAGCGATCTCTTTGCCGCGGAGATTCCGCATTTCTTCTTTCGAGAAGGTTTGGAAATCCCTGCCGCAGAATAAAATGTTTCCGCCGGTGATTTTACCGCCTGCCGACAGCAATCCAATGATGCCATGGATCATCGTTGATTTCCCGCTGCCGCTCTCGCCAACAACGGCAACGATCTGTTTTTCCCCAACAGGAAAGCTGACATGCTTGACCGCTTCTTTCGCGCCTTGATATGTAATGGAAATATCCTGTAATTCTAAAACGTTCATGGTACTGTCGCCTTTGCGCTTGTCATTTCTGTTTATGCCAGTGTGATGTCTTTTGTGATGAAATAGTAATCACAGACAGGCTGTGTTACGTTCTTCAGTTTTGTGGAGGAAACCATATTCAGTTCCACATTTGTCAGATATAGATTTGCGGCGGTATCGTTCAGGATCTGGGAAGCGTCATGTGCCAGCTGGTACCTCTGTTCGAGATCGAACGTCTTCTGCATCTTCTCTACGATCGCATCAATCTCCGCATTGCTGTATTCGGTGAGGTTTTTCTTTCCGGAGGTGTTCTGCGAAGTATACATGGTTTGCAGCCATACCTGCGGGTCGCCTGTCGGCGCGGAATTATCGTTTGCGGTATAGAAGTCAAATTCCCCCTTTGTCTGCACCTCGGAGAGGTTTTCCACCGACTGGATGTTCATGTTGATTCCAACCTCTTTCAGATCCTGCTGGATGGCCTGGGCAAGGATGGCGGAGTCGCTGGAGCCGTGATCGGCCGACTGGCAGAACTGGAGCACGAATTCCTCGCCCTCCGGCGTTTCCACATAGCCATCGCCGGTGATGTCCGCATAGCCGGCGTCTTTGAGAATTTTCTTCGCCTCCTCTTTATCCATGGTGTATGCGTTCAGCTCGTCGTTGCCAAAGGGGGTGCTGTCAGAATAAGGGCCATGGGCAGCAGTGCCGCCGATGAGGTCCTTATACGCTTCCCGGTCCACCGCGTAAGAGACAGCCTGCCGCAGGGCCAGGTCGTGGAGAGGGCTTGTCTCCGCGTTGTTCATATAGGCCACCTGCACACGGGGGCTGATGATGCTGGAAATGGAATACTGGCTTTCGTCAGCGAACAGCTCCAGGCTCTTGTGGTCGATGGTGTTGGTCATGTCTATCTCGCCGGACTGCAGCGCCATGGCACGGGCGTTGGCGTCGGCGATCTGGGTCACGGTGATCTCGTCCAGACCGACTTCGCCGTCCCAGTAATTGTCATTTTTCACCAGCTGCACAGACTGCTCCGAAACGAAGGACTGGATCACATAAGGCCCTGTGCCGACAGGATTTGTCTGGATGGACTCCTCGCTCTGTGTCGTGTCGATGATATTGAACACCGGCTCCACCATGTTGTTCAGCAGCGCTGGGTTCGCTTCCGTCGTTTTGATGGTCAGCGTCTGGCCGTCTGCCGACATGCTGTCAATTTTCAGGTATTCCGCGGCACGGTCGTTTGCCTGAACCGCACGTTCAATGGAGGCTTTTGCCAGCGCGGCAGTCACCGGCGTGCCGTTGCTGAACTGGATGCCGTCACGAATATGGAACGTCCATGTGGTGTCGTCTACATTCTCCCAGCTGTCCGCCACGCTGCCTTCCACTTTCAAATCGTCATTGAGCCGCACAAGGGACTCGCCGACGCCCAGGCGGCTCAGCACCCAGCCATTATAATCCGTGGATGGATCCAATGTTGCGGTGATCCAGAAAAACGCCACATTGGCGCTCTTTGTGCCTGTGGTTTCCGCCGTTGACGCAGCCGGTGCGGACGCGGATTCCCCATCGCCGCCGCTGCTCTCAGCGGTTGTGCCGCAGCCCGCCAATGTCAGGCCGGCTACCCCTGCTGCAAGCAAAACTGCAAGAACACGTTTGTTTGAAATTTTCATAACGCAAAATCTCCTTTGTAAAATATTTATCTTTCTTTTGGATCCAGAATATCTCGCAAACTGTCACCCAAAAGATTGAATACAATAACCGTGATAAAAATCGCAAACCCTGTAAACAGCATGATCCACGGCGCTGTTTGCAGGTATGATTTGCTTTCATAAAGCATATAGCCCCATTCCGGCGTAGGCGGCTGTGAGGCAAGCCCTAAGAAAGAAAGGCCTGCCAGCGAAAGCATGATGCCGCCGATATCCTGCGTGGCCATAACCAAAACCTGAGAAAAAATATTGGGAAACACATAGCGGAGCAAAATACGCGGTGTGCTGGCGCCGCCGAACCTTGCCTGGGTGATAAAATCCCGCGTTCGCAGCGAAGCGGCCATACCGCGCGTAACCCTGGCGTATTTTGTCCACCAAACCAGGCCAAGCGCCATGATCGTATTCAGCAGCCCGGGGCCCATCATACCAACGATGGCAATGGCAAACACCGTGTCCGGGAACGCCAGCAAAATATCGGTGAACCGCATGATGAAGGTGTCCAGAATCCCGCCGAAAAAGCCGGAAACAATACCGATCGTGGTACCAATCACGGCCGTTATGGCGATCATCAGAAAGGTCAGCGAGAAGGAAGTGCTGGCGCCGTAGAGAATGCGGGAGAGGACATCTCGTCCAAGGTTGTCCGTACCAAACCAATGCGCCGCGCTTGGCCCGATAAGCTGTTGGGTATAATCCGCTTCTAACGGGTCGTAAGGCGCGATGATAAAACCAAAGAACGCGACTAAAAGCAGGAATGCAGCGATCCCGCAAAGTACCAAAAACCGTGTCCATTTCCCTTTTTTGGTTTTTGCCGCGCGTAGGATCGGCGGGCGGCCGTCGCGCTTAAAGTCTTTGTATTTTTGCCATGGTGACGGCCGCTTGCGCAATACTTCTTCCATCAGTCGATCCTCCGTTTCAAGCGAATTTGCGGGTCTAAAAAACGATAGGCAATATCAACGATCAGATTCACCCCAACATAAATGATGGCCATCCAAATAACATAACCCTGGATCAGGGAGTAGTCACGAACGCGAATTGCCTCAACTACCATGTTGCCGATCCCCTGCCAGCCGAACAGCGTCTCAATGATTGCCGCGCCGCCCATCAAACCGCCGACAGACAAGCCGATTAGCGTTACGACAGGGAGGACGGCATTGGGCATAATATGGCTGAACATGATTCGCCGCTCCGAGATCCCTCTCGCTCTGGCGCCCACAACATAATTGGAGTTCATTTCCTCCAGAACCGCTGTGCGGATTTGCCTTATGTAGGTGCAGATCATGGGAATTGACAGCGTCATGACAGGCAAAATAATGCCAAGGGGCTGGTTGGCGCTGACGACAGGCAGCCAGCCCAGCATGACGGAGAAGAACAGCATGAAGATCAAGCCCAGCCAGAAATTTGGCACCGAAATGCCAAGAAAGGAAATAAACCGTATCAGGTAGTCGATGAACTTGTTTTTCTTTACCGCCGTTAGAATCCCCAGCGGAAAAGAGATCGCCACTGTGAGCGCGCCCGCCGCACCCGCAATCAATAAAGTACCGGGGAGCTTCTTCGTCAACTGTGACCAGACAGATTCATTGAATTTTGTGGATTCCCCAAGGTCCCCATGGAGTACATTCCAAAGCCAGCGGCCATACTGAACCATGAGCGGGTCGTTCAACCCCATTTCCTCTCTGGTCGTTTCCAACAGTTCCTCGGACGGCCGTGTCCCCATGGAAATATACTTCATCTCTGCCGGATCACTGGGTGTAGCCTGCGTAATAATAAACGTTAGAAACGTAACGCCTAAAATGACAACGATCAATTGAAGCAGGCGTTTTAAGATGTATTTTGTCAAAATCTCCACCCCAAGTTCTGTTCGATGCGGCAATGCGCCTGATTTTGGTTGTATCCTCACTGGAGAAACCGCGCAAGCCTGGTAATGGAATGATGAGGAACACGACGCAAACCCGTTTACAATTCCGTCTGCATAATGTATCACCATTCTAAAAAGAAACTATAGCAGACAAAGCACAGGAGAACAACTGGTAATTGACTAACATTTCTCAATTACCCTCTTACTGAGAAATGTTAGTCAATTAGAAAATATATTAGAAAAAACTTGGCGCAAAAGACCCTTTTTTCGTCAGAGGAGCTCTCCCCGATGGTTGCAGCCGGCGGATTTTGTGCTATACTATAGAAAAGCGTTTTCTCTTGCTGCGCGCGGGGAACGCCCGCCATAAGAAAGCGCTGAAAGCCCTCCCTTTGGCGGGCCTGGGCAACAAAACGAAACGGGGGAAAACCAACCATGTTAGGCGCAATCATCGGCGATATTGCCGGCTCCAGATTTGAGTGGAACAACAGAAAAAGCAAGGAGTTTACACTCCTCAGCCACGCCAAGGGCTGCCGCCCTACGGACGACACCATCATGACCCTGGCGGTCGCGCAGGCGATCCTGGACTGCGGCGGCAGCTATGAAGCGCTGGGGGAACACGCGAGCAGCAGGATGCGGGAGCTGGGCCGCAAGTACCCTCGCGCAGGGTACGGCGGGCGTTTTTTCCAATGGATCCATGATCCCGACCCCCAGCCCTACCACAGCTGGGGCAACGGCGCCGCCATGCGTGTCAGCCCATGCGGGTTTGCGGCACGGTCCCTTGAGGAAGCAAAGGCGCTGTCCAAGGCCGTTACGGAGGTGACGCACGACCACGCCGAAGGCGTCAAGGGGGCGGAGGCAACCGCGGCCGCCATTTACCTTGCCCGCGCCGGCATGGGCATGGCGGAGCTTCGCGCCTATGTGGAAGCGCATTATTACAGCATCAGCTTCACACTGGACGAGATCCGCCCCAGCTACTCCTTCGATGTCTCCTGCCAGGGGTCGGTCCCCCAGGCGTTTGCGGCGTTCTTTGAATCGACCAGCTTTGAGGACGCCATTCGCAACGCGGTATCCATCGGCGGCGACAGCGACACCATCGCCGCCATCGCCGGCGGCATCGCGGAGGCGTATTACGGCATCCCGTCTGCGCTGCGGACCCTTGCCCTGACGTTCCTGGACCAGAGGCAGCTTGCCATTCTGAATACGTTCGAGTCCCGCTTTGGCAGCGTGCCTGAAACATAAGCGGACGGCAAAAAAAGCGGTAGAGGCGTTTTCGCTCCTACCGCTTCGGTTTAGGTCTTAACTCGGTTCTTGCTTACTCAAGAATGTAAATATTCATGGTACGTCTGCCAAAATTGATACATTCCTGTTCTGAATTCATATAAAGGTCCACCATGGCCTGGCCAGCCATCATCGCGCCGCCTGTATCACCGGCGACCGCATAGCCGTAAACAATGCTGCCGTCCGGCGAGGCGATATACAGCTTCGTGCCGTACGGGATCTGGTTGGGGTTGACTGCGACAACGCCGACCTGGGCCGGCACACCGGTGGAGGTGGTGCCGCCGCCGGAATACGCTGTGCAGGTGCCGCTCAGCATACTCTGGTAAGAGACAACGTTGCCGCTGCTGTCCACAAGGGTGTTCCCGCTGCTTTGCGCCGCGGACCCGCTCTCCGCTGTGGAACTGGACGCCGCGCCAGCGTTAGACGCCGGAGCATCGTTAGACGCCGCGCCAGTGTCGGCGACGGCTGTCTCCTCTTCCTTGGAGCCAACCAGCACGACCTGGTCGACCGCCTCCCGCAGGACTTCCTCCTCCAGGGCTTCCTTGTCGGCTTCCGTGCCGTTGATCAGCTTTTGCCGGTAAGTCACCAGCTTTTTGCCATTCTGGCCTTCTGTTTTCACCTCGGATTCGCCTACATACAGGGAATCCGTTTTTTGTTCTACTTCATCAAATGGAATCGTTTCTGTTTCTTCCACTGTTTGATAAGTAACGCGGTTGACGGTGATGACCATATCGTCTGTCACCTGCTCGCCGCTGTCAGAGAGGAAATCCTCCTTGCCCAGCGTCACGCCGGCAAACTCCGCCGCCTCGTCTACAGTGCCAGCCGGCACCAGGTAGTTCCGCGCCACATAATTATCTACAATATAAACGTTCTTCATCTCTGTGACCGTCACGTCGGTGTCGTCCCAAACCTGTGTTGAGGCGCACGGCGTTACCGCATCCAGTTCCTCCAGCTCTACACCTGCATTCTCGATCAACTGACCGACGGTGTCGCCGGAATATCCCTCCGCGACGATCGTTTTGCCATCCACGTCAATTTCTGCTTCCAGCTTCCGCTTGACGGTAACGGTAGTTCCGCTGGCATTGTCCTCCCGCACGACGACGTCGTCCTCGCCCAGGGTAATGCCGGCTTCCTGTAACAACAGGTCAACATCTGTGGATGGGATCGAAACAGAGTAATACGTTGTGCGGTCGATCACGCCGGTGGTGATGACGGCGTCCTCTGCCAAAACTGTGGCAAAGGAGGTAACGCCGACAGCGCCGGCGGCGCACAGCAGCAACGCCGCGCCGGTCACTCTGCGGAAATGGCGCTTATGTGTGGCGCCGCCGTTCCGAACCGGCTCTCTTCTCTCCTTACAATAATGTTTTCCCATTTTGGATTCTCACTCCTTATTTTCCAAACCTAATCCGATTAGAATTATGCCTGCAACCGCCTGCCGCTAAGGGCAAAAAGGTTACAGAAATGATACAATTTTCATTGGTTTGTATCGTGGGGTATAGCAAGACCTGTCTATCATTATAGGGAAAGCTGCTGGTAATGTCAAATAAAGACAAGGGATATTTTTGTGCAACTGTTACAAATCCCGTGAAATTTTTAGTTCCGTTATTTCTTTTAAAGAACTTTAAAACAAGATATTGTGTCAGAAAATGAGGAAGCCCCCAATATTGATTGGCAAAAGTGCCACAAAAAAGCGGTTACATAGGTGTTACATTTGTTTCAAACGTGTGTTTTTTTGTCGAATTATACCCTTTGTATGAACCGCGCTTTTGCGTAAGCGGTGGGCAACCCTCAAAAAACCGCATAACGATGCGGTTTTTTCGTTTTCCCGTTTTTTGTCGTACCATTTCGCATCATTCTTTTAAAGAACTTAACTTTTTCAGCCCCCGCCGGCCTTGTTATCTGGCGCACGGCCGGTTTTCCGCTGGTTTTTCAAAAAAATTCCGGCGGAAAGGCGCCTGCCTTTTGCCGGAGCCGCGCCGTATTTTCTTACAACATTGTTACCAATGCGCCCGTTTCCTCTTTGCTTGTGGCGGCGCTTGCCCCAGCCTGTCCTCCGGCGAAAATTTACCCTGTGCAGCGCCCCTCCGTTTGTGCTATACTATATACTATATCGCAGTTGGAATTTTTGCGGAAGGAGGCGTCGCTTTGAACATTGGGAATCTCACCATAGAAGGAAAAGCCGTGCTGGCGCCCATGGCCGGCGTGACGGACAAGCCGTTCCGGGAGCTGTGCCGGCGGTTTGGCGCCGCCTATGGCATCACGGAGATGGTCAGCGCCAAAGCGCTGCAATTCAAGGACAAGCGGTCGGCGGAGCTGATGGCCCTTTCCCCCAGGGAACATCCGGTGGCCATTCAAATTTTTGGCGACGACCCTGCTGTGATGGCTCAGGCTGCGCAAAAGGCGGCCGCCTTCTCTCCCGACGCCATCGACATCAACATGGGGTGTCCCGCGCCGAAGATCGCCAAATCCGGCGGCGGCAGCGCGCTGATGCGGCAGCCGGCCCTGTGCGGCGCGATCGTGGCCGCGGTCAAACAGGCGGTCAGCCTGCCGGTGACGGTAAAGCTGCGCAAGGGCTGGAGCCGAGATACCGTCAACGCGGTGGAGGTCGCCAAAATCTGCGAGGCGGCCGGCGCCGACGCGATCTGCGTTCACGGGCGCACCCGGGAGGAAATGTACGCCCCGCCGGCGGACTGGGACATCATCCGCCAGGTGAAGGAAGCGGTGGGCGTGCCGGTCATTGGCAACGGCGACGTTTTCTCCGCCCAGGACGCCGCCCGCATGCTGGAAGAAACCAGATGCGACCTGGTCATGGTGGGGCGGGGCGCGTTGGGCAACCCGTGGATCTTCTCCCAGATCAACGCCTACACGCAAAACAGCTGCACCCTGCTGCCGCCGCCGGCGCTTTCGGCCCGCATGCTGGTCATGCTGGAGCATATTCGCGCCCTGTGCGACTGCAAAGGCGAGTACATTGGGATGCGGGAGGCCCGCAAGCACGTCGGCTGGTATGTGAAAGGGCTGCGCGGCGCGGCGGAGTTCCGCCGGCGGGGCGGTTACCTGGAGACGTATGCCCAGCTGGTCGCGTTGGTGCGGGACATTATGGAGACAAACAAAACCGCGGACCTGACGCCGCAATCGTTTACAGAATTTGCGTCGGAAGCCCCCAAAGGGTAACAGGCTTTCCGCGCGCCCCTCGGAAGAGGGGCTTTTTTTGTGCTGGAAAGAGAAACAAAAAAAGACAGCCTGCGCTGTCCCCTAATATCTTCTATAGTGCTGGTCGCTGAGCAGCCGCTCCTTATACGCCGCGGTTTCCGGCGAGTCCTTCGCCAGCTTGCCCTTGTCGTTGGGCGGCGCGCCGCCGGGCGGATTCTTCCGCAGGTTGACGGCGATCACCGCCACAATGGCAATGATCACCAGAACGGCCGCCCACAGCAGCACGCCAAGATACGCTGTCCGGTCATCCTCCTGGGCAGTCTCCTCCGCCGCGGACGCGGCTGGCCCTGTCCCGTCGCTTTCCAGCGGGACAGACGACACGCTGCCGCTGCCGCCGCTGGGCACAGCCTCGCCGGAAGCCGAAAGCTCCGGCAGCTCCGGCGCCGTGCTGACCGCCGCCGATACCGCCGTTGCCGTCAGCGCCGCCGCCGCCAGCCCGCACAAAATTCCGGCGATCCATCGCCGCAGCGCCATTGGCTCCACCTCCCGCGCGTTTCCGCATTCTTCTGCCAAAACCGGCATCGTTTTCATTATAGTATATCCTGCGGGAATTGTCTATTTCATCAGCCGCTAGTTTACAAATTGTTCTAAAACCTCCGCCAGCGCGCCGCCGAACAGCGCGCCGGAATACGCCGCCTCCTCCACGGTGTTGACCTCGGTTCCCACCTCCAGCAGCAGGGAGTTATGGGTCAGGTTCTCGTTGTAATTCCTGGGGCAAAAGGACAGCGGGCGGGCAAAATTGCCGCTGATCGCGGCGCAGGCCCGCTGCAGCCGCACCGCAAGGCGCAGGTTGTATTCCCAGTCGGGAAAGCCCAGGGTGCCGTCGTCATCGCAGCCGCAGATCAGCATGACCTGGGCCGCTTTTTTGCCGTTGATCTCCACGGTGGGCTTATAGCGGGTCCCATCCTCCGCGGTCATCGCGTCCCGGTGGATGTCCAGCGTCACCTGGATGGTGGGATATTCCTCCAGATAGGCGGAAACCGTCTCCGCCGAGCGGGTGTAGGAGCCGTTGTAGCTCTTGTCGTGGATGGTGGTGTCATGGATCACGCCGATACCGGCCGCCTCCAGCTTGGCGGCAATGGCGTTGCCCACAGCGATGACGTTTGCGTCCTCGTCGGTGGTGCGGGTGGGCATATCGCTGTAATAGGTGTCGCCCTCCTCCGTCATATAAGATTCGGTGGTGTGGGTGTGGTACAGCAGCACCTGCGGCGTCCCGTCCTTTTGAATGGAAAGGTCCGGCTCTCTGGCCAGCTCTGTCTCGATGTCGATCTCGGTATAATCGTTGGTGTTTTTCACAAAGACAGCGCCATACTGCAAGCCGCTGTTTTCCAGGGTCAGCTCTAAAATCGGGTAGGCTTTGCCGCTCCAGCTTGCCTGGGATACATCGCTCCCCTCCGAACTCTCCTCCGGCTCAGGCACGGCAGACGAGGCCGCCTCCGGTTCCTCCGCTGACGAAACCGCCGCCTGTTCCTCCTGCGAGGACGCCGACAGCGCCTCCTCCTCTGTGTGATCGCCGGTGTCCTCCAGCAAAGCCTGCGCCGCGCCGCTGGGCAGGATAAACCCGGCGGCGATCAGGGCGGTAGCGTCCAGGCGCTCCGAAAAATTTGGCACGGCCCGCAGCACGACGCAGGTTGTCCCTACCGCCGCGACGGCCCCCGCCAGGGCCAGCGCAAAAAATTTTTTCCATTTCTTTGGTTGTATCAATCCTGTGATCATTGTGATTCCCCGCCTTTGTTGTTCCGTTTCCTTGTCCGTTTGTTGTTACAGGCTATATTTATGAGGGCCAGGCCGGAAATATGCCAGCGGGTTAGGTTTGCGGGGCCGCGGCTTGCTTTTGCGCGACCACCGCCCAAAACGCCCGTTACAACAGGGCGGCAAACGTCTCCGCGTCAAAAAAAGGGTTGAGCGCTGTGTTGATCGCCATGGCGACCAGGCGGGACGCGCGGGTGATCAGCAGGTCGATCTCCCGCGGGGTGACGACCATCTGGGCGCCGCGGGGCGAGACTTGCCGCGCCGCGCTGTCGCCGAACCGGAGGCCGCTGCCCTCCAGCAGCTCTGCCGCCAGCGTGGTGGCGTCCACCACCGTTGGCACGCCTATGGCGACCACCGGCGCCCCCAGCGTTTGCCGGCTGATGGCAGGGCGGGTATTCCCCACGCCGGAGCCGGGCGCGATACCGGCGTCGCTGAGCTGCACCGTGCAGCCCAGCCGCCCCAGGGAGCGGGCGGCCAGCGCGTCCACCACAATGACCACCGACGGCTCCAGCCGCTCCGTCAGGCTTTCCAGCAGTTCCACCGCCTCCATGCCGGTGTTGCCCAGCACGTTGGGGCTCACCGTCACCACCGGACGAAAATAGCTGTGTCCGGTCAGCTTTTCCAGCTCGCCGGTAATGTGCCGCGTCGCCAGCACAGACTCCGCGGCCCTTGGCCCCAGGGCGTCCGGCGTGATGTTCCGGTTGCCCAGGCCCGCCACCAGCGCCGTTCCCCGCTCCGGCAGCAGCCCCCGCAGCTCCCGTGAAACCAGCGATACATAAACGTCGTTGCCGTCAATGTGGTCGCTGATGGCCGGCAGCTCCACCGTGAGATACGTCCCCTGGGGCTTGCCGTACGCCGCCTCCTCCCGCGGCCCTACCCGCAGGGTCGTAATGGTGCAGCCGTCCTCCTCCCGGGTGCGCAGCGCCGCGGGGCGATGCGCGCGGGCTTCTGTGTCCTCCAGCGCCAAATCTGTGCGGAATACCATCCTTCCTTCCTCCTTGCCTGTTGTTTGCTCCGCTAGATATGGTATGGAGAATCGCTGAAATTATCGCCGCGCCACTATGTAAAGTTTTAGCAGACCGGCGCCGCCCCTCGGCGGGAACCCCGCCTGTCAGAGCGGGCAAAAAAACTGTTGCATTTCTTTTGAATTCGTGATATGATAATGATTGCGTAATGAAAAACGAGAGGAGGTGAGCCACCATGCCAAATGTCAAGTCCGCGAAAAAGCGCGTTAAGGTCATCGCAAAGAAGACCGAGCGCAACAAGGCGATCAACTCCGCCCTGAAAACTGAGATCAAGAAGGCGAACGCCGCCATTGATACAAACGCTGACAACAAGGCAGAAGCTGTCCGCGTCGCGATCAAGGCGATCGACAAGGCAAGCGCAAAGGGCATCCTGCACAAGAACACCGCTGCCAGAAAGAAGTCTTCTCTTGCCAGAAAGCTGAACGCCTGCTGACCGCATCCGTTCCTTTCGGTGATAAAGTAACAGAGCCAAACCGGCTCTGTTTTTTTTGCGCGTTTCCCGTCCTGCAAAGCAGCAGCCGCCGCTTTTCATTCGGATATTGACTTTTTCCGCGTTCTGCTTTACCATAAAAGCGGGAAGCAACCATCCCCACAACTACAGGAAAAGAGGGCAAGCAATATGAAAAAAAGCACCAGGATCGCCGCCGCGTTGCTGGCGGCAGCGGCCATCGGCCTGAGCGCCGGATGCAAATCCTCTCTGCCCAGCATGGACGACCTGGCCGGACTGGCCCAGGAGCTGGAGGATGAGATCAATACGGAAACCAGCCGCCTGCAGCAGGAATTTTCCGATGATTCCAACTCATCCAGCAGCAGCACGTCCAGCGGCAGCACATCCAGCAGCAGCACGTCAAGCAGCAGCACGTCAAGCAGCAGCGGCACATCCAGCAGCGGCACATCCAGCAGCGGCACGTCATCCGGCTCCGCGTCCTCTGCCGCCAGCGTCTCGGCGGATTACATCCTGCCGGACAGCAACGTCCGCTACCTGAGCAAAAGCGAGCTGCGCTCCTTGAGCGACTACGAGCTGATGCTGGCCCGCAACGAGATCTACGCCCGCCACGGCCGCCGGTTCGCCGACAGCACCCTCCAGCTTTATTTTAACCAAAAAAGCTGGTACCATGGCACGGTTGACCCTGAGGATTTTTCCGACAGCGTCTTTAACAAATATGAGCGCGCCAACATCGACACCATCGTGGCCGTGGAGCAGTCCAGAAAATGATTTGCTTTGCCGGCTTGCCCGCAAATGGAATTGACTTTTGCAAAAATATCCGGTATGATAAGGATAACGATTCGCTGGATCTGGAACAAAACTGGAGGTGTTTCCGATGAAATCAAAGGGTCTAAAAAGTATTCTTGGCATTATTGCGCTGGCAGCCCTTGTTGCCGCCGCTGTTACCACGGTAATTCTTTTTTTAGAAAAGAAAAAGAAGGACGAGGAAGAGCTGGAGCAATATCTTGACTGCGCGATCCAATAAGAACAGGTTGGAACAACGTCCCGGTGCGCCGGGGCGTTTTTTTTGCCGCAAAAAGAAAAGCCCCTCCTCCTGAGGGGCCGGCCGGTCAGGCTTTGTCGCCGGAGCGCGAGAGCATGGCCGCAAGATAGCCAAAGAAAACAGCCGCCGCAACCCCCGCCGCCGCAGCCGTTACGCCGCCGGAAAAGGCGCCCAGCAGGCCGATTTGCTCCACTGCCTCCCTGGCGCCCATGGCCAGGGTGTAGCCGAAGCCGGTGAGCGGCACGGTGGCGCCCGCGCCGGCAAATTCCACCAGCGGCTCATAAAGCCCCACCGCCGTGAGCGCCACGCCGGCCGTCACAAAGGCAACCAAAATCCGTGCCGGCGTCAGCTTGGTAAAGTCGATCAGCAGCTGCCCCGCAACGCAGATCAGCCCGCCGACCACAAACGCTTTTAAAAATTCCATTGGATTCACCTCAATGGTTAGCGTTGCCGCCGGCGGGCCGGATTATACCTGACTGCCAAATATTGCGCCCAGGGGACGCCCCCGCGCTACTTTTGGGAAAATTTGTGAAACACAGAGTCCTCGCGCGGCACATACAGCTTGTTGCCGATCACGCCGCTTTTGCACTCAAACTTCAGCAGCTTGTCGCCTTCAAACATCAGGTTGCCCCAGTCGTTTTCGCTGCATTTCCCCCGCATCTTGTTGTCCACCGGAAAGGTCTTGGTGGAGCCGTCCCGAAATTGGAAGGTCAGCTGCATCCCGGTAACGCCCCGATGGATCGCGCCGGCGGCGTCGCGGAACTCCCCATACTCCCGCTCGGTGTGTACCAGCACCGCCGGCTTGTATTGCCGCTTTTTGCCGCCCAATGGCTTGAGCCGCACAAAAATCCCGCCGGCGATCAGCAGCGCGATCAGCACAATAAAAATCACATAGGGCATAAACTCCGGCATTATTACACAACCTCCCGCCCCAAACATGGGCCACACGATTCTTTGTTCTATTGTAGCACAGGCCCGCCATCGAGTAAACTGTAAAATTTTCTCGGCAGGTTTTGTGCAATTTTGATAAGATGCAAATCGCGCAAACGCAAAATTTATTTTGATTGAGAAACCATGCGCAAGGTGTTCTTCTTTTAAAATGAACAAATGAAAATGAAAAAATTCAAAATCAAAACGCCAACGCTGCCCGCCCGCCGCGGCTCTCCCCGCCGCCCGCGGCGATTCAACTCTTTGTATAATATTTCTTAATTTTCCAGTTCTTCCCGTCGGATTTCCATACAATAAGGAAAAACGGGAGGAGATTCAGAAAAATCAATAAAAATTTATCACTTTTTTGTTGACAAATAAAAACTTATCGTATATAATGGGAATCACCATCTTACGGAGCGCTATTGTGCAGCGGCAACGTGAAACATCCGTTTTGCAAGTTTTAAAGCTGAAAAATTCATTTTCTGTTTCCGCTGAGTCTAATCCCAGCCAACCGGCCGATTAGATTGAGCGGAGGCAGGCCCCAGGTTCCAGTTGAACCTGGCTTCCCTCCGCGGACCGCCGCTCGCGGTCCCTGCGAAAGATCCCCCTTGTGCGATTCTTGCATTGGGTGCGGGTTCATTTCCAACCTCGCGGATTTTAGAACGGATTAGAACGAATCCCGAGAGCAAACGAACGACTGCAATCGTTTGTTTGGGTCCTCTCCCGTATGAATTCTTTCTCTCTCTTGATGATGCGGGCAGATGATTGCATTTGTGCTTCGAATACGAAGTGACGCTTAACGTGACACTTTCTATTTTTGATTCGAAAATTTTAAAATGAGAAAGTGAAGAGAACCCGCCCGCCGGCAGGGTTCTTTTTCTTTTGCCCTTCCGCCGCCGCAGGCCGGCAGCGCAAAAGCCCGCCTCCCAAGCAGGAGACGGGCTTTTTTGCGGCGGGCTGCCTAGCCGACGATCAGGCGGCCATCGGGCAGGATCGACTCCGAATGGCGCAGCTTCCGGTTGATAAAGGAAAGCGCCAGCGAGATCATCCCCACGCGGCCGACAAACATGGTCAGCATCAGGGTGATCTTATCCAACAGCATCAGCTCCGGCGTAAACGGCGCGTTGAAGCCTGTGGTGCTGAAGCCGGACACCGATTCATACAAGGCGTCGATGGCGTCGGCGCCGGGGATAGAGAACAGCAAAACGGTCGTGGAAACCAGGACGATCGTAAGCCCCGCCAGAAAAATCGTGATCGTCTGGTACACCGTGTTGGCGTCAATCCGGCGCTTGAGGAGCGAAACCTGCTCCCGCCCCCGCAGCACACTGTGGATGGTGGCGAAAAGCACCATGAGCGTCGTCGTTTTGATGCCGCCGCCGGTACCCCCTGGCGAAGCGCCGATAAACATCAGGATCACGCTGATCATTTTTGTAACGCTGCTCTGGTTTGCGGGGTCGATCGGCGCGAAGCCGGCGGTGCGGCTGCTGGCCGACTGGAACAGGCTGACCAGGAATTTTTCAAAGAAGTTATAGTCCCGCAGCTCATGGTTATACCCGCTGATCATGATAGCGACGGCGCCTGCCAGCAGCAGGAACGCCGTGATGACCAGCACGACCTGCGCGTGGAACGACAGCTTTTGGGTGCGCTGCCGCTTTGCCAGCGGCACCAGCTTACTCTGCACAATATCGCTCACCACGATAAAGCCCAGCCCGCCCACAACGATGAGGCCGGTCAGCGTCAGCGCTACCAGCGGGTCCGCCGCATACGTCACGGTGGAAACGCCCGGGCCGACAGAGGAAAACAGATCGAAGCCCGCATTGCAGAAGGCGGAGATCGCCGTAAATACCGAGAGCCAGATCCCGTAAGCGCCCATCAGGGGTACAAAGCGGATCATCAGCAGCAGCACGCCGATCAGCTCCATGGAAAAGGTAAAAACAAAGACCGTGCGCATCAGGAGCTTTACATCAACAGAATCGCTGCCGGAGCTTTCTTTTGCCAGGGCAAGGCCCTTAAGCCCCAGCTTTTGCCGGAATAAAAGCGTAAACCCGGTGGTAAAGGTCACCAGCCCCAGGCCGCCCACCTGGATGAGCAGCAGGATGATCACCTGCCCGATCTCCGACCAATAGGTCCAGGTATCATACACGGCAAGGCCGGTCACGCAGGTGGCGGAGGTCGCGGTAAACATCGCGTCCTCCACCGGCGTGAACACCTCCGCGCGGGAAGAAAACGGCATAGTCAGCAGAAAGCCGCCCACCAGGATGATGATGAGGAAGCTAAGCACGACCGTTCTGACCGGGGTCAGCTTTTTCCCCTTTTTCGTGCGCTTTCCCCCCAATAGCTTATCCATGCAGCAGCCCCCGTTTCTTACGATAGTTTCTGTATTATTTGTATCAATCTTATCATACGCCATCTTTCTCCGGAACGCAAGAGCTTTCCAAAATTCCCGCAAAAATCTGGCGCGCCGGCGCGATTTGCAAAAAAGTCTAATGAATTGATGAATTTTATGCAATAAGGAATTGACTTTTCCGCGGGAAAATGCGATGATAGAATTAAGCCTAGAAACCGCGACCCATGGCAAAGGATGGTGTAAGATAGTTGCAAAAAGGTAACGTGATGCGAAATCTGCGGAAGGACAGGCACATGACCCAGGAAGATGTGGCGGCGCTGCTGAAAACATCAAGGCAGTATTACTCGGATTACGAGTGTGAAAAATACGAGCTGCCGCTGCATCATTTGGAGTTCCTGTCCGACTTTTTCAACGTGTCCACAGACTACCTGTTGGGCAGGACCGCCATTAAAAAACCGTATCCCCGCAAAACATGAAACCAACGCCCGCTGCTCCTGCCTTTGGAGCAACGGGCATTTTTTTACATTTTATGTTCTCTCGGTCCCCTGGACGGGCCGCGCTGCTTTGCAAAAGAAAAAGGAGCGGGGCAAACCCCGCTCCCAGATCTGGCGCGCTGCAAGGGACTCGAACCCCTGACCTACTGGTTCGTAGCCAGTCACTCTATCCAGCTGAGCTAGCAGCGCACACTGTACTTCACTTTCAGAAGTCAGCCTGTATATCATAGCACCTTTTTGAAAAAAATGCAAGTGGTTTTGCAAAGAAAATTTATTTTTCAGGGTTTCTCCCCCCTGCCCTGTCCCGCGGCGGCCCTCCTGTTCCCTTGCTTGCCATAAAAAAGAAGCCCGCAGGCCAAAACCCGCGGGCTGTTCCCGTCAAAGGGCTAAATGGAATACCGCGCAGCCATATTCCTCCAGCTGCACGACGCCGCCCTCCGCTTTGCCAAGCAGCGCCGTGCCGCGCGCCGCGAACCGCTCCGGCAGGCAGAGCGTCTTGGGAGCGGCGCAGCTGTTGAGCGCCACAAGGATCTCCTCTGTGGCACACTGGCGAAGATAGGCCATCACCCCGCCGCCGGCGGCCACCGGCGCAAAAGCGCCCTCCCGAAACACCGGATGGCTGGTGCGCAGCGCGCCCAGCTTTTCATACCAGGCCAGCAGCTCCTTATTCTCGCTGCCCCATGGGTAGCCTGTCCGGTTAAAGGGGTCGCGGTACCCCTCCACGCCGGCTTCGTCGCCATAGTAAATGCAGGGTACCCCCGGCAGGGTATACTGCATCAGGGAGGCAAGCCGCATTTTTTTCAGGCCGGTTTTCCACTGCTCCTTTGTCATCTTTACGTCCCACTGCCACTCCCGACCCCGGTTTGCCATTGGCTCGCCGGCCAGCACGGTAATGGCCCGTTCCGTATCATGGGTGCCAATGTGGTTCATCAGCAGCCGCACCACCTGGGGCGGGTAATTCTCCAGCACCGAGAGGATGATCTCCATCATGTCCTCGGCGTTGGCGCCGGTCAAAAAGCCCAGGATCGCGTCGCGGAAGGGATAGTTCATCACGCTGTCCAGCTGGCCGCCCAGCAGGTACCGCCGCCGGACGCCGTAGGCCGTCTTGTTCGAGGCGTCCTCCCACACCTCGCCCAGCACGATCGCGTCCTCTTTCTGCCGCTTGGCGCTGGCGGAAAGGCTGTCGATAAACGCGTCGGGCAGCTCATCGGCCACATCCAGCCGCCAGCCGGAGGCCCCCGCCTTCAGCCACTTCTGCACAATACCGCCGTCCCCGTTGATGTACCGGTCGTAGGAAGGGTTCGTCTCCTTCACATTGGGCAGGGTGTTAAAGCCCCACCAGCTCTCGTACACATTGGGCCACTGAAGGAAGGTGTACCAGGGGTAATAGGGCGACTCCTTGCTTTGGACCGCCCCGACCGAATCGTAGCGGCCTTTCTGATTAAAATAGATGCTGTCGCTGCCGGTGTGGCTGAATACGCCGTCCAGCATGATGCGGATGCCCAGCTTTTTCGCCTTGGCGCACAGGGACTGAAAGTCTTTTTCCGTACCCAGCATGGGGTCGATCTTGCTGTAGTCCGCCGTGTTGTACCGGTGGTTGGAATGGGCCTCAAAGATCGGGTTGAGGTAAATGCAGGTGACGCCGAGCTTTTTCAGGTAGGGCAGCTTTTTCTCAATGCCCTTCAGGTCGCCGCCAAAGTAGTCGTTGTTTTTCACCTCGCCGTTCTCGTCGGGCCGCCACTCCGGCTGGTCGCCCCAGTCCGCGTGGTAATGGCGGTCCTCCGGGATATCCCCCTTTGGCGTTTTCGAGTTAAAAAACCGGTCGGGGAAAATCTGGTACATAATGCCGCCGGAGAGCCAGTCCGGTGTGGTGAAGCCTTTTTTATACACGGTGAGCTGCCAGCTGCGGCCCTTGCCGCCAATGCTGTCCACGTCGCCCCGGCCGGCGTGCTGCCGGCTGATGCGGAAAATGCCCCGCTGGGTTTTCACCTCAAAGTTGTAAAAGTACAGCCCAAATTTCCGCGGCGTGTAATGACATTCCCACCACTCGTGGTACTCGCCGTCCATGCCGCACCAAAACAGCTCCAGGATCTCGGTGCGACGGGTGGTGTCGTTCTCCATGCAAAGCCGGGCCGCGCTGCACTGCATATCTCGGGGTACACGGATCTTAAAATGAACCGGCGTCCCTTCCTCCACCGCCCCGACAGGGTTCCGGTAAATTGGGTCTCTCGAGTTAAACATACCGACTCTCCTTCTCTTTTTTTGACGAATCATAGAACTTTATTATACCACAAATTACCGGATTTGTCTTGGGAAATGGAAGAATTTTTTGTAAAATATTCCTAAAATGTTCCTTGACTTTGCCCATCGGCAAGCGTAAAATGGAGTTGCGTCTTGCGCCTATTCCCTGAAAAGGGCGAGAACGGGCCTTGCCCTGCCGCCCCGCCGCCTTTGAACCTGTGGGCGGCGCTTTTTATTGGAAAGGGCGCTCTGCCCTCTGCGGAGAGCGAGAAT
>CAZFHQ010000004.1:0-22565 GCA_964519325.1 uncultured Clostridium sp. | reverse complement strand
GGTTCCTCTTGTCTCTCGTTGTTTAATTTTCAAGGTCCTAAACCGCCGCCCCACCAGCGCGTTTTTCCTCGCTCTCGTGCGACAGCTTTATTATCTTAGCACAACATAACCCCCTATGTCAAGCGCTTTTTTCAAGATTTTTCAGGTTTTCCGAAAAATCTTTTCCCCTCGCCAAAAAAGACGGGTTTCCCCGCCTTTGCTATCGCGCCATGCCGATCACGCCGGCTCTTTCTCCTTTGGAATTTTGTAATAATGCCGCAGCAAAAAGCCCAGTACCTTCGGATGGTCGATCAATACGATTTTCATGCGAATGCCCCCTTAGCACGCCTTGGAATGTTTGGCAACGGAAATGCCCAGCGCCGCGATGATCAGCCCCGCAATAAACAGGGTCAGCTGGATTGGGCAAAAGCACGCCACCACCAGCCCAATTCCAAAGGTCACCGCAAACTGGCTTTTACAATAACAGTTCCGAATCCCCTTGACCGGCATCTTCATACGCAACCCTCCTGACTCGCGGGAGCTACCGTTCCCTTACTTTTATAATATCCGGCGCGGCAAAACCTGTGCATGGTTTTTCACAAAAAGAAAACAGCCGGCGGAACCGACTGTTTCTGAGTTTTATTCCAGTCCCTTTAAAACAATCACGATCGCGGCGCCGGCTTCCACCATGATCTGTGCATGGCTGTTGACAATCACATTGCTGACGCCTCGCGGCGTCCCGCTGGAGAGCATGCCGTGTTCCAATGGGTATTGCAGCCCCTGATACGTTACAACGCACTGGGCCGCGCCAAACGGGAACACGGAAACCGTCCTGCCCGCCTGCCGCTCCAGCACCAGGGGCGCGTCCCCGGCGCGGCGCAGAAAAACGGCGGCGTTCCCATCCTCCAGCACAGCGGAGCCGCCCCGCTCCGCGATAAATTGCAGCACAGAAAGATTGCCGTAAGTGTGGTCCAGCCGGCCGCCCAGCGCGCCTAAAATTTGGAACTGCCGGTAGCCCCGCTCCAGCGCCAGCTTCACTGCCGCCAACAGGTCGGTGTCGTCTTTTTCCCGCGGCAGGGCGTACACCTCAAAGTCGCCGGCGGGCATGGCGGGCAAAGAATCAAAATCGCCGATCACCACATCCGGCGCAATGCCGTGGGCCGCCGCTGCCGCAAAGCCGCCGTCGGCACAGATCACATAACTGCCCGCCGCGGAAAACCCCGCGGGAAACGTGCAGTCCGGCGACGCGCCGATCACAACGCAAGGCTTCATTGCACAGCCTCCTCCCTCTCTCATCCTCTATCATAAAAACAGCGCGGGAAAACCTGTAGCTCCCGCGCTGTTGTGGGCTTACTTTCTGTCCCAATCCTTCCGGTCTTTCACCTCTTGGTACATGGCCATGTAGCTTTCGTGGCGGGAAGGCGGGATCTCGCCTGCCTGCACAGCGGCGCACACAGCGCAGCCCTTCTCCCCGATGTGGGCGCAGGACTGGAACCTGCATTGCCCTAAATAAGGCGCGAATTCCCGAAAGGCAAAGGGCAGCCGTTCTTTTTTCACCATGTCATACCGCTCGATGTCCACAGTGGAAAAGCCCGGCGTATCCGCCACATAGCCGCCAGACTCCAGCTTGAGCAGCTCAACGCTGCGGGTGGTGTGGCGGCCCCGTCCCAGCTTCTGGCTGATCTCTCCGGTCTCCCGGTGGAATTGCCCGCTGATCCGGTTGAGCAGGGTAGACTTGCCCACGCCCGTGTTGCCCGCAAAGGCGGAAACCTTCCCCGCCAGGCGTGCGCGCAGCTCCTCCATGCCATCCTCTGATTCCGGTGAAACGGCAAGCACCGGAATGCCTGCCTGCCGGTAAATGGCAGCGTACCGCCCGCAGTCCCGCAGGTCGGTTTTGGTGAACACCACCACCGGCTCGATGTCCTTATCCTCCGCCACAGCGATCATCTTATCCAGCACCAGCAGGTTGGGCTGCGGCTCACACACAGAGCAGATGAGAAAGAGCTGGTCCAGGTTGGCCACAGGCGGCCGGATCAGGCTGTTCTTCCGCGGGGCAAGCTCTGTGATGGTGGCGCTGCCGTCCTCCAATAAGACCGAGACATGGTCGCCGGCCAGCGGCTTTTGCTTTGTTTTGCGAAAGGCGCCCCGTGCCTTGCACTCATAAACGGTATCGCCCGCTTCCACATAATAGAAGCCGCCGATGCCCTGTAATAAAAGCCCCTGCTTTACTTCCATAGCGCGCCTAATCGGTGATCCCGGTGTAATCCTCGCTGGTGAGGGAGGAATCAATGTAACCGGAGTAATTGTCGTCGCCGCTGTCCTGCTTATAGGTATGGCTGGCGGTCTGCGTCACGCTGCCGCTGTCAAAGTTCACCGAATATTCCGCGTAGAGCTGGTCGTCCAGATAGATTTTGACCGACTTGGTTCCCTGGCCCTCCACCGGTACAGAAATGCTGCCCTGGGAGGCCCGCACCGTTTCGGTGTCATAGAGCACGCCGTCCAAATAGACCTCCATGCTCATGGCGCTGGAAACGTCTGCGGGCAGATTGACCGGCACGTTCACGCTGGAAACGCCCGTGCCTTCGCTGACAACGATGGAAACGGCGCTGCCCTTTTCCACCTCTGTCCCGGAGCCTGGCGACGTAGAGATGACGTTGCCCTCGGCGATGTCATCGCTGGTGGCGTAGTCCACACTGCCAACCTTCAGGCCGGCTGATTCAATCTGGCTTTTCGCGTTGTCCAGCGAGCTGTTCACCACAGAGGGAACCGTCACTTTTCCGGTGCCGCTGCTGACATACAGGGTGATCTTGGTGTCCTTGGCGGCCTCGATCCCGGCCTCCGGGCTGGTTTTGACCACATTGCCGGCGGCCACCGTATCGCTCTCCGTTTCCTGGATCTCATAATTGGTAAAGCCCTTGGCCACCAGCGCGGCCACCGCGTCTGTCTGGGACTTGCCGGTCACATCGGGGATGTTGTCAATATTTTTACCGCTGCTGACCGTCAGGGTCACAGTGGCGTTTTCCTTCACCTTGATGTTGCCGTCCGGATTCTGCTTGAGGATGGTGCCTTCCTCCTCATCGCTGTCCTGGGAGTATTCCACCTCCAGCTTCAGGTTTTTATACTCGCAGTCGTCCTCCTGCTGGGCCTTTAGCACGTCCTCGACATTCTGCCCCACAAAGTTGGGCAGGTCGATCTCGCCAACCGCCGTGTTCCCGCCGAACACGCCGAACACAAAGCACAGGATGACCGCGATGGCCGCCACGACCGCCGCGGCGCCCACGCTGATGCCGACGATCAGGCCGGTCTTTTTCCGAGGCTTCTCCTGCTCGTCATAGTCCATGCCCTCATAAGTATAGCTGTCGCTGTAGCGGGGCGTTTCCTGCGCAGAGGCGGTCCCCTGCGCCTGGGTTTGATAAGCGGTGTTCTCCTGCGTGGAAATCTTGTCCAGGGAATCCACCACACGGGTGGCCTCCTCGCCGGCCGTGGTGTAAACATAATGGAAACGCACATTGGGGTCGCGGCGGAACGCCTCCAGGTCCACCAGCATCTCGCGGGCGGACTGATACCGCTGCTGCGGGTTTTTCTGCATGGCCTTCAGGGTGATCTCCTCCAGCCCGATGGGAATCGCCGGATTAATCTCACGCGGCGGGGTCGGGTCGGTCTGGAGCTGCATGATCGCGACAGAAACGGCGTTGTCCGCCTCAAAGGGCAGGCGGCCGGTGATCATCTCATAGAGCATAACGCCCACAGAATAGATGTCGGTCTTACCGTCGGTCAGGTCGCCGCGGGCCTGCTCCGGCGCGATATAGTGCACCGAGCCGATGGCCTTGTCGGTCATGGTGCGGGTCTCGCTGTCTGAGAAGCGGGCAATGCCAAAATCCGTCACCTTGATGCTGCCGTCCTGGAGCAGCATGATGTTCTGCGGCTTGATGTCCCGGTGGATGATGCCGTTTTCATGGGCGTGATGGAGCGCCTTTAAGATCTGCGCGGTAAAGTGGATGGCCTCCTTCCAGCTCAAGCCGCCGGCCTGCCGGTTCAGGTACTCCTTGAGAGATATCCCGTCGATGTACTCCATGACAATGTACTGCATCCTGTCCCCAAAACTGACGCTGTAAACCTTGACAATGTTTGGGTGGTCCAGCATGGCGATCGCCTTGGACTCATTTTTGAACCGGCGCAGAAAATCCTGGTTGCCAAGAAATTCTTCCTTGAGAATCTTGATGGCAACGGTACGGTCGTCGATGATGTCATAGGCCTTGTAAACGTAAGCCATGCCTCCAACGCCGATCAGCTCCTGGATCTCGTATCTGGCGTCCAGCCGTTTTCCTGAATATTTATCCATTTCATGTCCCCTCTTCCCTCTAGTTTTCAATCACAGCTGCGGTAATGTTATCCACGCCGCCACGGCGTTTGGCTTCCTGAATCAGCTGCCGGATCAGGGCAGCGGGGTCCATTTGCCGTGAATACGCCAGAATTTCTTCCGCGCTCAAATAATTCGTCAGTCCATCGGTACACAGCAGGACGAGATCGCCAGGCCCCACTGGGTGCTCGCTGTAGTCCGCCTCCACCTGCTCCCGCACGCCCAGGCAGCGGGTGATAATGTTTTTTTGCGGATGATGCTTCGCTTCCTCCTCGGTCAGGGTGCCGGCGTCCACCAGCTCCTGCACAATGGAGTGATCCCGTGTGATCTGCTCGATACCGCTCTCCCGGATCAGGTATGCCCGACTGTCGCCCGCATGGCACACATGGACCGTCCCGCGGGAAGCCAGGGCGACGACCGCCGTGGTCCCCATGCCGGAGAGCTTCTCATACTCCTTTGCCAGGTTAAACAGAACTGTGTTGGCATCGCAAATAGCGGCATACAGCAAATACTTGATGGTGTTGCCAGAAGCGCCCTCGCTGTAATTCTTGCAGATCCCGTCACTGATGACCTGCACCGCGTTCTGGCTGGCTACCTCGCCCGCGTTGGCGCCGCCCATGCCGTCGCAAACAATGGCCCACGCCCCGTCCGGGAGCTGCCCCGTCCGCACGTCGTCCTCGTTTTGCCTGCGCACCAGGCCAATATCAGTCGCGCTGTCCACTTTCATTCTGCCGCCTCCTCTCTGTGCCTGCGGCGCAGCTGGCCGCAGGACGCGTCAATATCTGAACCAAGTGTTCTCCGAACCGTTGCCGTTAATCCGCTCTCGGTAAGGATTTTGCAAAATTTTTGCAGCCTCGCCCCGTCGCTTTTCCGGTAACCGGTGCCGGTCACATCGTTGACCGGGATCAGGTTCACATGGCTTAGGGTACCCTTTAATTTTTTCGCAAGCTCCCTGGCGCATGCGTCGCTGTCGCTGACGCCGGCGATCATGGCATATTCAAAGGAAATGCGCCGGTTGGTCGTTTTCATATAATAGCGGCAGGCCCGCAGCAGCTCGTCCACGCCCCACTTGCGGTTAATGGGCATCGTTTGGGAACGGATCGCGTCGTTTGGCGCGTGGAGGGACACCGACAGGGTCAGCTGGAGCTTCCTGTCCGCCAGGTCGTAGATTTTATCCACCACCCCGCAGGTAGAAAGGGAAATGTGCCGCATTCCAATGTTCATGCCTTCGTCAGAGGATACCAGCTCCAAAAACCGCAGGACATTGTCATAATTGTCCAGCGGCTCGCCCATCCCCATGAGCACCACATTCGAAACGCGGACCTTTTCCTCCCGCTGGGCCGCCTGGATCTGCGCCAGCATTTCAGATGGCGTCAGGTTCCGCAGGAAGCCGCCTTGTCCAGTCGCGCAGAAGGTGCAGCCCATCCGGCACCCCACCTGGGTCGAAATACAGATCGAGTAGCCGTGATGGTACTGCATCAGCACGGATTCCACGCAATCGCCGCCAGGCAGCGAAAACAGGTACTTCACAGTCTTATCATAAGCAGAAACCTGCTTCTTTTCAAGAATTGCTACAGATATGTAATATTTTTCCGCGAGCTGCTCCCGCACCGCTTTAGACTGGTCGGTCATTTCCGCAAAGCTGGCCGCGCCGCGGTGCAGCCACCGGTACACCTGCATGGCCTTATACCTGGGCAGCCCCATCTCCGCGAAGTCTGCCTGCAGCTCCGCCAGCGTCATGGATTTGATGTCTTTTTGCGGCAATGGTATCACCCCTTGGCCTGTATCTGGTTCAATTCTGTTTCGTTGTTTGCTGGCCGCGCGGCGCTTGCCTGCCGGCGGAACAACGCAATGAAAAAGCCGTCTGTCCCGTTTATGTGGGGCAAAAGCGTCAACTGGTTGTCCGGCTCTGCAATCCCCCGCTTGACCGTTTCCGGCAAAGCAAGGGGCTGCGGGGCAAACTCCGGGTGCTCCGCGGCAAACCGGCCGGCGACCTGGCCGTTTTCCGCCGGGTTGAGGCTGCACGTGGAATAGGCCAGCACACCGCCGGGCTTGACCTGGCGGGCAGCCTGCTCCAGGATGGCGTACTGCAATGATGGCAGGCCCTCCAGCTCCGCCTGTTCCTTATAGCGGATCTCCGGCTTGCGCCCGATGATCCCCAGTCCGGCGCAGGGAGCGTCGCACAGTACACGGTCGGCGTGCAGCAGCGCCTCCTGCGGGTTCGTGGAATCCCGAATCCACGCCTCCACGCTGGAAAGCCCCAGCCGCGCGGCGCCCTTTCGGATCAGCCCCACCTTGCCTTTATATTTATCATAGGAAAGCACGCGCCCCCGGTCGCGCATCAGCTCCGCGATGGTAAAGGTCTTGCCGCCGGGCGCGGCGCACAGGTCGGCCACAGTTTCCCCATCCTGTGGCGCCAGCAGGCGGCAGCAAAGCTGGGAGGACAGGTCCTGAATGTGGAACAGCCCCTGCTGAAAGCTCTCCAGATGGTCCACCGCGCCGGTCCCCTTCAGGGAGACAGCGTCCGGCAGCAGCGCCGCCCTTTGCGCGGTGACCCCTTCTGACGCCAGCCGCTCCAGCAGCGCCTCTGTGGTGATTTTCGTCGTGTTCACCCGGGCAAACACCGGCTGCCGCGTTTGAAAATACTCGACCATCCCCTGGGTGTTCTCTTTGCCGTAGCTTGCCAGCCACAGCTTTAAGATCCATTGGGGAATAGAGCACTCGATGCTCATCGCCTTGAGCGGCGACCGACGGGCATTGGGCTGGGGCAGCTCGTCCAGGCTGCGTACCAGAGAGCGCAGCACACCGTTGATGAAGCCCTTGGACTTGGCCAGCTTTTTGCTGCCGGCAGCGGAATTGACCGCCTCATTGACAGCGGCGGAATGGGGGATCTTCTCCAAATATAAGATCTGGTACGCGCCGATGCGCAGGATATTCAGCACCTCCGGCGACAAGCTGTTGAGGGGAATCTTGGAGAAATGGCCCAGGAGATAGTCCAGCGTTAGCCGCCGCTCCAGCACGCCGTAAAAAATCGCCGTCGCCAAGGCGGCGTCTTTCTGCCGCAATTCACTTTTCCGGATCGTCTTGTCAATAACGATGTTGGAATAGCCCTCGCTCTCCTCCACCTGGAGCAGCGCCGCAAGGGCTGCCGTTCTCGCGTTGCTCATTCCGCCCCTCCCAGTATCTCGCCGGGCGCGGCCGGATGCCCGCGGAAAAAGTCCGCCGCCGCCATGCGCCGGCTGCCCTCATACTGGACCTCCAACAGCTCCAGCGCGCCGTCGCCGCAGACGACAAAATATCTGCCGCCCCGCGCAACGACCTCGCCGGCCTGACCGGAGAGGGATTCCCCGCTGCGGCCAGTTTTGTGCAGCTTCAGCGTTTTGCCCCGGTATACCGTGGACGCTACCGGCCAGGGAGAAAGGCCCCGCACCTGGTTGTGGATTGCGCCGGCCGGCTTGCTCCAATCCACAGGACACAGCGTCTTGTCGATCTTCGCGGTGTGGGAGGCAAGGGCTTCCTCCTGGGGCTGCCGCTCCAATTTTCCCTGCTGCAAGCCCGCGACGGTTTCCACAAGCAGGGACGCCCCCATTACCGCCAGCCGGTCAAACAGCTCGCCGGAAGTCTCATCCGGCCCGATGTTCGTTTCCGCTTTCAGCAGCATATCGCCGGTATCCAGCCCCTCCGCCAGATACATGGTCGTCACGCCGGTGACAGCGTCGCCGTTGAGCACCGCCCATTGGATCGGCGCGGCCCCCCGGTATTTGGGCAGCAGGGAGCCGTGGACATTGATACAGCCATAAGGCGGGAGCTGCAGCACGGCTTTGGGCAGGATACGCCCATAGGCCACCACCGCGATCAGCTCCGGCCGCAGCGCCGCCAGCTCCCGTAACGCCGCGTCGTCCCGAAAGGTTGTTGGCTGATACACCGGGATGCCCCGCTCCAGCGCCAGCGCCTTGACCGGCGGCGGCGTTAAAATTTGCTTGCGGCCGACCGGCTTATCCGGCTGGGTATAAACGGCGCAGACCTCGTGTCCCGCGTCCAGCAGCGCAAGCAGGCTCGGCGCCGCAAAGTCCGGCGTTCCCATAAATACGATTCGCATTGCCGCACCGCCTTACCGAGAGAGGATCTCGTCGATCTCATCGGCGTCCATCACGTCTGCGGAAAGGCCGCCGACCACATGCTCCTTGAACAGGATGCCGTCCAGGTGGTCGATCTCATGGCAGCTTGCCACGGCGAACAGCCCGGTGGCTTCATACTCAAAAAACTTGCCGCTGCGGTCTTGGGCGCGCACCTTAATGCGGGCCGGCCGGCTGGTCACGCCCCATTGGTTCGGGCAGGAAAGGCAGCCCTCCTGCAGGTTCTGCTCGCCCTCGGCTTCTATGATCTGCGGGTTCACCAGCTCCACCTTTCCCTCGCCGATGTCGATGACGACCGCCCTGCGGAGGATGCCCACCTGGGGCGCTGCCAGGCCCACGCCGTCAGCGTCGGTCATTGTCTCATACATATCGTCCAGCAGCTCGCAAAGCCGCTGGTCAAACTTTTCTACGGGGCGGCATTTTTTTGCCAGTACCTCGTCGCCTTCAATTACGATTTTCCGAATTGCCATAGCACCCATCCTTTATCTCAAGTAGTTTTCATCATTCCGTATCATTTTATTGTATCATATTCCCGTTAAAAATGCATTACGAAAATCCATTCCTTCTCAAAAAAACCTACACCGTTTCCGGGCAGGTGTCCGCGAACACCGTCACATCGGCAAAGTCCTTTTCCTTGCGGAACCGGATCAGCAGGCGGGAGAGCATTTGCCGGAACCGCCGGTCATTTTTGCACTTGATGATGACCCGGTAACGGTATTTGTTGCTCACCTTGGCCACCAGCGCCGGCGACGGCTGGAGCGCCCGCATCGGCAGCTGGCTGTACTCCGACTTGGCCAGCGCCGCCAGCAGCTCCAAAAACCGCGCCCCCGCCTGCTGCACCAGCAGCTCCGACTCGCCGACAAAGCCCACGGTCACCAGATCGGCAAAGGGCGGGTAGAGCATTGCCTTGCGGAACTGGATCTCCTGCCGGTAAAAGCCGGGGAAGTCCTGGGCGGCCGCCAGGGCAATGATGTTATTCTCCGGCGTAAAGGTCTGGATGATCGCCTTGCCGGGAACGTCCCCCCGCCCGGACCTGCCGACCACCTGGGTGAGCAGGTCAAAGGTGCGCTCGCTGCTGCGAAAATCGTCGCTGTAGAGGGACTGGTCCGCCGAAAGCACGCCCACCAGGGTCACGTTGGCAAAGTCCAGCCCCTTGGCCACCATCTGCGTGCCGATGATGATATCGTACTCCCCCCGCCCAAACGCGGAGAGCTTTTTTTCATAGTCGCTGCGGTTCAGGGCCGCGTCCGTATCCATCCGCAGGATGCGGGCCTCCGGCAAAAATTCCGCAAGCTGTTCCTCCGCCCGCTGGGTACCTACTCCGGTAAAGCGCACCTCCCGCGCGTGGCAGCTGGGGCATTCGTCAGAGAACGGCGCCGAATAGCCGCAATAATGGCACATCAGCCGGCGGTTGGCCGCGTGATAGGTGAGGGAAATACTGCAATGGGGGCAGGTGACGACCGCCTTGCAGCTGCGGCAGACGGCAAAGGGATGATACCCCCGCCGGTTGAGCAGGAGGATGGATTGGCGGCCGGCGGCCAGGTTTTCCCGCAAAGCGGTGAGCAGCGACCGGCTGAAGGCGGAGGTGTTCCCCGCCAGCTGTTCCTCGTTCATGTCCGCCACGACCACCTGCGGCAGCCGCGCCGCGCCGTAGCGGTGGGGCAGGCTGGCGTAGCCGTAACGGCCGGTTTGGGCCGCGTAAGCGCTCTCCATGGAGGGCGTGGCCGAGGCCAGCACCAGCAGCCCTTTATGGTAAGCGCAGCGGAACTTGGCCACCTCCCTGGCGTGAAAGCGGGGCGACATCTCCGACTTATAGGTATGCTCGTGCTCCTCGTCCAGAATGATAAGCCCCACCTTTTCAAAGGGGGCAAACACGGCGGAACGGGTCCCCACGGCAATTTTGGCCTGGCCGTTTTTCACCCGCTTCCACTCGTCCATCCGCTCCGCCAGCGAAAGCCCGCTGTGGAACACCGCCACCGATTGGCCGTACCGCCTGTGGAACCGGCCGATGGTCTGGGGCGTGAGGGAGATCTCCGGCACCATGACAATGACGCCCTCCCCCCGCGCGACGGCCTCGTCGATCAGCTTGAGGAACACCAGCGTTTTGCCGCTGCCCGTCACGCCGTAGAGCAGCGACACCGCCGCCTGCCCGCTCCGGTACTGGGCCAGGAGCGTATCAAAGGCCGCCTGCTGCTCCGCGGAAAGGGTGATGTCCTCCGGCGCCGCGTCAGCGCGGACCGTGCGGTACGGGTTGCGGTAAACCGCTTCCTCATAATACTCGGCAACGCCGTTTTTCACCATGGTGTTCACCACGGCGGGCGTTACGCCGGTGAAGTAGCACACCTCCTTCAGCGAAGCGCTGCCGGCCGCGCGCAGCGCCTGGTACACCTCGTTCTGGCGGGGCGTCAGCTTTTGCAGCCGGCGCTCCGGGATGTCCGGGCAAAGGCGCACCATTTTGGCGGTGGCGTCGCCAATGTTCCGCACCGCGCCGCTGGTCTTGACCAGAACGCCGTCCAAATACAGCGACGCCAGCGCCTTGCAGTCCGGCTCCAGCCCCAGGTCCGCGCAGAGCCGGTCGCCCAGCACCGGCTTTTTGCGGCGGTGGAGGTATTGGAGGATCTGCTGCTGGACGTCTGAAAAATCAGACAGCTCCAATTCCTCCCAGGGCGCAGCCAGCCCGTAGGACGCTTTGATCTTTAAATTGATCCCCGTAGGCAAAAGCAGGTGTACTGCCTCAAAAAGCGTACAAAAATACCGCTCCTTGAGCCAGAACACCATCTCCAGCATTTCCCGGTTCAGCAGGGGCGCCGCGTCCAGCACCGATGCCACCGGCTTTATTTTGTCTGAAATTTCAGACGTTTTTACCTGTTCCAGCGCCAAAATCAGTCCCTGGCGCTTGCCGTTCCCCCGCCCAAAAGGCACCAATACCCTGCACCCCTCCCGCGCTGTTTCCGCAAGCGGGGGCGGCACAAGATAATCGAACGGCTTATCAAAGGCGTAGGCGGCGTTTTCCACGCACACCTTCGCAATGGTCGTAATTGTGGAATCCATGCAAAATCCTTTCGGCAGCGGACGCTTTACTGGCCGTCCTCTGCTGTCGCTGCTTCCGGTTCTTCCTCCGCTGGCGCGGCCTGGTCAGCCTCCGCTTCTGGCTCCGGCGTTTCCGGCGCCGCCGGCCCGCAGATGCAGTCCAGCCGGCCGCAGTCCTCGCACGGCTCTGCCTCCAGGATCTCGAACTCGTGGTTGATGTACTCCTGTACCGCCATATCCACCGGCTTGTCCGTCAAAATCTCGCCGCGAATCTCGGCGTCCACAGCGATCTCCCGCGCCCGTTTCGCAATTCCCACCACAAGGGAATAGGTGCTGATCTTCAAGTCCTTCGTCAGCTCTACAGATGGTTTTAACATAATGCTTCGCTCTCCCTTTCTCGCTTATTTGGCTGCGTTTTGCGCCTGCCGTTCCCGCCGCAGGATCTCCATGATCTCCGCGGCAGTCTCCGCCACATCGGTGTTGACGACACGGTAATCGTACCGGTCGGCCTCCTGCAGCTCCGCCCTTGCCGTGGCAAGGCGCTTTTGGATCGTCGCCTCGTCCTCGGTGCCGCGGCCCCGCAGCCGGTTTTCCAGCTCCTCCACAGAGGGCGGCAGCAGGAAGATCGTCACGCAGTCCGGGCATTGCGCCTTAACCTGGGCGCCGCCCTGCACTTCGATCTCCAGCAGCACGTCGCTGCCCTCGGCACGCCATGCCTCAACGGGGCCTTTCGGCGTGCCGTAATACCGACCGCAGTATTCGGCGTATTCCAGCACCTGGCCCTGCCGGATCATCTCCTCAAATTCCCCGCGGGTCACAAAAAAGTAGTGCTCGCCGTGACATTCCCCCGCCCGGGGCTGCCGGGTTGTCGCCGAAACGGAGAGCCGCACCTGGGGGTTTTCCGCCAGCAGTTGGCGGATGACCGTGCCTTTGCCGGCGCCGCTTGGGCCGGAAAGCACCACCAAAAGTCCTCTGTCAGCCATTTTCTTCCAGTTCCTCCTCGCTGATGGTATCCTCTTTGTCCTGGAGCCGGTTCGCCACTGTCTCCGGCTGGAGCGCCGAGAGCACCACATGATCGCTGTCTGTCACAATGACCGCCCGGGTCCGCCGCCCATAGGTGGCGTCGATCAGGACGCCGCGCTCCCTGGCGTCCTGGATCATCCGCTTGATCGGCGCTGATTCCGGGCTGACTACCGCAATGACCCTGCCTGCCGAAACCATGTTGCCAAAACCAATATTGATCAACCGCATGCTTTCGCTTCCTTTCCCGCGCCGCAGCGCCATCTACTATTATTCTATCAGCTTTGCCCGCCAATTGCAAGATGGCGGTCTGTTTCCTCCCGTGGTTTTGTGCGGCGGACAATGGCGGACATAGGCGCCGCCATACATCCCTGCGCCGGCACAAAGCCCTGCTGCGCCAAAACAGCGGAAAGCGCCGGCAAATACGCTTCGATCCGCACCGCTCCAAAAGTTTCGCCGTAGGAAGCGGCGGCCCGCACCAGGCTGTCCGCCACCAGCCTGCCCATCCCGTCGAGGGAGGCCAAATCCTGCCCGCTGACGGCGACGTCCCACAGCTGCACCACGCCGCCGTCCACCGCCAGCACCGCCGTGCCAAACACCTCGTCTTTTTCCCGCATGACGATGACGTCCGTCCGGCCGCCGGTAGCCGGAAACCGAGATAAGATCCGCGCTTTGCCGGCGCTGTCCTCCATTGGTAAAATCGTGATCATCTCCGCTTCCCTCCCCGCGTTTGCCGCTCTGTGGCCTTTGGCTCCTTGGCGGCGTTCCGCAGCTTTTTCACTTCCTCCAGGGTAAGGCGGCGGTACTCGCCGGGCTGGAGCATCCCCAGCTTGACCGGCCCGCAGGCGGTGCGCTTTAAGCGGGCGACCTCCAGGCCGATGGCCTCGCACATCCTGCGGATCTGCCGGTTCCGGCCCTCATAGAGGACAACCTCCAGCACGACGCGGCCCGGCTCCTGAGAGAGCACCCGCGCCTGAGCGGGCAGGGTGCGCTCCCCGTCGATGACGATGCCCATGGCAAGCTGGGTGAGCTGCTCCTCGTTGACGGAGGGCCGCACAGTGACCCGGTAGGTTTTGGGGACATGCATGGAGGGATGGGCCATCAGGTTGGCAAACGCGCCGTCGTTGGTCATGAGCAGCAGCCCCTCGGAATCCCGGTCCAGCCGCCCCACAGGGTATACCCGCTCCGGAATATCCCGCACCAGCTCCGCCACGCATTTGCGGCCCATCTCGTCCTGCATGGTAGTCACAAAGCCCCGCGGCTTGTGGAGCATATAATAGACGTTCCGCTCTGTGACGACGTGCTTGCCGTTCACAGACACCTTATCTTTTTTGGGGTCGACCTTGTCGCCGATTTTGGCGACAACACCGTTGACCCGCACCTGCCCGCCGGCGATCAGCTCCTCCGCCTTGCGCCGGGAGGCAACGCCGCAGTCCGCGAGCATTTTTTGCAGCCTAACATCCTTTGCCATTGTTGTAACCTGCCCTTTCTGTTTCTCAATGATTCCCGCCGGTCAGGAGAACAGGCGCACCAGCCACTGGCCCGCCCGCTGCCATGGGGCCGGCTCCGCGGCCGCCGCCACCGCTTCCGTCGCGGCCAGCGGGATGGTCTTGACTGTCTCCCCAGCTACCGTAAAGGTGATGCTGCCCAGCACCGTACCCTGCTCCACCGGCGCGTAAACAAAGCGAGGCAGCCGCACCGTGCGGGCGACCGTTTGCCCCCTGGCCACCACCAGGGCGTCCTCCTCCGGGGCGCCCGCCGCCGTGACCGTGGGGACTGCCCCGCCCACCACCGGCAGGGAAAAGGACGCCTCCCCCAGGGGAACGGTTTCCAGCTGGGCAAAGCCATAGTCCAGCAGGGCCTGATGGTCGTTCCAGTCATTCGGGTCCCGCAGGGTCACCGCCACCAGCAGCACGCCGTCCCGCTCCGCCGCCGAAACAAGGCACCGGCCGGCTTTTTTCGTGTAGCCGGTCTTGACGCCGATGCACCCGCTATACAGCTTGAGCAGCCGGTTGTGATTGGTGAGGGACACCGTTTTAGACGGGTGTTCAAAGGCGACGGTCAGGGCAGCCTTGCTGCATATCGCCCGAAAGCTCTCGTTGCAGATGGCCGCCGACGCCAGCCGCGCCAAGTCCATGGCGGTGGAATAGTGTCCGTCGTCGTCCAGGCCGGAGGGTGTGACAAAATGGGTGCGGTCCATGCCCAGCTCCCGGGCGCGCTGGTTCATCAGCGCCGCAAAGCCCTCCTGTGAGCCGCCCACGGCAATCGCCGCGGCGTTGGCGGCGTCGTTGCCGGAGGCCAGCAGCATCCCCACCGCCAGCTCCCGCAGACGGATCTGATCGCCGCCGGCCAGCCCCATGGAGGAGCCTTCCACCGCTACCATCTCATCGGTGACGGTCACCAGCTTGTTGTCGGCGGCGGCCGCCTCCAGCGTGAGCAGCGACGTCATGATTTTGGTGGTGCTGGCCATAGCCAGCTGTTCGTCGGCGTTTTTTGCATAGAGCACCTGACCCGTGTTGACGCAGCAGACCACCGCCGCCTCTGCCGAGATCTCCGGCTTTGCCGACTCCGCGGCCGTTTCCGCCGAGACTGGCGGCGCTGCTCCCCAGAAGAAGATGGCGCAGAAGGCCAGTGCCGCCAGGAATTTTTTCAGGAACAAAGCAATCACCTGCCAATGGTCTTAATGGAGCAGGTCCGCGCGGACCGCATACGCCCCGACCAATACTATGCAGGCGATTGCTCGGTTTAGAAGGTGGTATCCTGTTTTGCGCCCGGAGGGGCCGCCCCTTATTGGCCGGCCTTCTCCTGCTTTTTCATCTCTTTTTCCGCCTTTTTCTCCGCCTTTTTCGCGGCGTGGGCCTCTTTTTTCTCGTCGAGGAAGCCGCCCACCTTGTCCATCAGGTCCGGCATTTTCTCGATCACACGGTCTACAGAGCTGATAAACGGCTCCACCTGGAGCATCTTAACGCTGCCGTCCTTCACCGTGAGGAACGCCACCGGCGTCACAGTGATGCCGCCGCCGCCGCCCGCGCCCAGGCCGCCGGTGCTGGTCTTGGTTGCCAGGTTACCGCCGCCGGAGCCAAAGCCGTAGCTGACCTTGGAGACCGGAATGATCGTGGTGCCGTCCGGCGTGGTGATCGGGGAGCCGATGACCGAGTTGGAATCTACCATTCCCTTCAGGTTCTCCATGATGGAATCGAGTGTGCCTTGTACTGTGTTATCTGCCATTTTCAATACACCGCCTTATTTTCCTTGTTATTTTCATTTGTGTTTTCTGCTGCCTGCCCCGCCGCGTCTGCTCTGGCTTTTGCCCGCTGGCCCGCCGCGAGATAAATGCGGAAGAACCGGAACAGCGCCCCAAACGCCGCTGAGAACAGGAACAAGGGCCGAATGCCCGCCTGGGCATAGACCCGAATATCTGAAACCTCCGAGACAAAATCGGGGGTAACATACAAGTCAACGTCCCTGCGCTTCTTTTTGGGAACCAGCGGCAGCAGCACCGCTACGCATGGCTCCAGCACCGCGCAGGCTTTGCCGTAGAGGATCGCCGTTTGTGCCGCGTCGCCGGTGGCCAGGCGAATGTCCCCGTGGAGGTGGTACACCACCACATGGGAGAACAGCTTTTTCAGGGTGGAGCCGGCCAGACGGGTCAGCTCCTTCGCCAGCCACAGCAGCCCGGAGACCCCGTGCTGCGCCTTCAGCTTTTGCAGGAAGGACGGCTGTTTTTCCCCCTCCGGCGTTTCCTTTTTCGGCTTTTTTTCTTTTTTGGGCTGCTTCTCCGGCTTTTCCTTTGCCGGCAGCAGCCGGAACTGGAGAAAGGCATACCGCAGCACAAGGGTGATCCCCTCCCCATACCGCAGCGTCACCTTGAGGGGACAAAGGAGCAGCAGCGCCAAAAACAGCACAACGCCGCCAATCACGATCCATGCAATCATACCTTGTCCACCTCCTTTTTGTATCGGTCGCCGCCGGCAGCCAGCCTTAACCGCTGTCCGGCAGCTTCATCTGCTCCGGCACAGGCGCTTCGCCGTTGTCCGGCAGGGGCGGCAGCTCGCTGAGGGAGCTAAGCCCCATGCACCGCAGAAAGTTCTGCGTGGTGCCGTAAAGCAGCGGGCGGCCCGGCAGCTCCAGGCGGCCCCGCTCCTCGATCAGCCCCTTTGTCATCAGGCTGCTGACTACGCCGGAGCAGTCCACGCCGCGGACCTGCTCCAAAAACGCCCTGGTCACAGGCTGGTTATAGGCCACCACCGCCAGCACCTCCATGGCCGCCGGCGAGAGCGGCGTGTTCCGCCGCAGCTCCAGCACCCGCCGCACCTGCGGGGCAAACTCCTTGTTGCTGCACATTTGGTATTCCCCGTCCAGCTCCACGATTTGGATTCCCCGCCCCGCCTGGTCATACTCCGCCATCAGGGCGCGGAGCAGGGCCTCTGCCTCGGCCGCCGTCAGCTCCAGCGCCTCCGCGATCTTATCCGGCGGGACCGGATCGCCCGCCGCGAAAAGGATCGCCTCCACAGCGCCTTTGTTCTGCTGTTCCGTCATCCTGCTCCCTCCCGTTCCACCAGCGTGACCACGCTGCCGTTATCCGTGTCCTCCACGGTGATGCGCTTGCCCTTGACCAGCTCCAGCACCGCCAAAAAGGTAGCGATCAGCTCCGTTTTCTCGCCCTTGCCGGCAAACAGGTCGGCGTATGCCAGCTGCCCCTGCGCACGGAGCCGCCGAAGCACCGAGATAATTTGGGAGGTGACCGACACGACCCGTCGGGACACCAGCGCCGAGAACTTCTCCATCGGCGGCGGCGCGAACCGCCTGCCCTTGCCCACCGCGCTGCGGTAAGCCAGCGCCAGCTCCCCAGGGTCAAGCCGCCGGCGGTACAGCGGGTCTTTTGGCAGCTTCTCCGCCGGCCGGATGAAAGCGTCCAGCGAGATCATCTCCGCGAACCGGCCGGCCATCGCCTTGCAGGTCTGGTATTCCAGCAGCTGGCCGACCAGCTCCTTCTCCAGCTCCTCGGCCTCCTGGTGCTTGGGCAGGAGGGTCACCGTTTTGAGATACACCAGCCGGGACGCCATCTCTAAAAACTCGCTGGCCACATCCATATCCTGCTCCCGCATGGCCACGATCTGTTCCATATACTGCTCCAGCAGGGAGGAAATCTGCACCTGGCAAATGTCCAGCTTATTCCTGGCGATCAAATGCAGCAGCAGGTCCAGAGGGCCTTCAAACACCGGCAGCTTATAAGACAGCGCTTCCATCGCTTACAGAACGCCGAACAGCCGGTAAGGCAGCTGGGCCAGCCAAAGGATGCCGCTGTAGCAGGCGTCCTCGACATAATACAGCGGCGTGCTGAGGATGCCGGTGAACAGCAGCACAAACACGATGAGGATGATGATCCGCTGGTATTTGTAATACTGCATTTCAATTTTGGCCGGCAAAAACGCCCCGACAATTTTGGAGCCGTCCAGCGGCGGCAGCGGGACAAGGTTGAACACCGCCAGGGAAACGTTGATGGAAACAAAATAGTTCAGCCCGTAATACAGCCAGGACGGGATCGCGCCGTTGGTTGCGATGATCACGCCCACATAGGCCAGCGCGACCGCCAGGCCCGCCAGCAGGTTGGCCATTGGCCCGGCCAGGGCCGTGAGCGCCATGCCCACCCGCCGGTTCTTAAAGTTGTTGGGGTTGACCGGCACCGGCTTGGCCCAGCCAAAGCCGAACAGCAGGATGAACAACGCGCCGATGGGGTCGATGCTGGCAATGGGGTTAAAGGTCAGCCGGCCCTGCCGTTTGGCGGTGTCGTCGCCCAGCTTGTGGGCCACAAAGCCGTGCGCCCACTCGTGCAGCGGCAAAACCAGAAAAACGATCACCAGCACAACGGCGATCTGGGGCAGTATGATAGACAGCTTTTCAGCCGCGGTATAACCGCTGCTGAAGAGAATTCGTAAGATCAAACAGATCCACCCTCCTTTTGGATGTGCGTCGTGTTTCTCGCCGCGCAGGACGGGAAAAGGCCATGGAACGCGCACCGTGAAAAGCCGCGTTCCCCCCGTATTATCTTATCATTATAAGCGATTGCCCAGAAAATTACAACCGTTCCAACGGAATCTTTTGTCATTTTCCCGTATTCCGCCTATTGAATTGCGCTTCTATTTTTGGTACAATGAACGTTAAACACAACAAGGAGACGATGAGAATGCCCATAGAAATTCAGGGTGGCCTGCCGGCCGCCAAAATTTTGGAGGAAGAAAATATTTTTGTCATGACAAAAGAGCGGGCCTCCTCTCAGGACATCCGCCCGCTGAAAATTGTCATCCTGAATATTATGCCCACAAAAATTGAAACTGAAACGCAGCTGCTCCGTCTTTTGGGCAACACCTCATTGCAGGTCAACGTAGAATTTCTGCAAACCGCGACCCATGTTTCCCGCAATACGTCCGCCACCCACCTGAACACCTTTTACAAGACGTTCGATGAAATTCAGGACGAGCAGTTCGACGGCATGATCATCACCGGCGCGCCGGTGGAGCAGCTCCCCTTTGAGGATGTGGATTACTGGAAGGAGCTTTGCACCATTATGCGGTGGAGCCGCAAAAACGTGTACTCCACCCTGCACATTTGCTGGGGCGCCCAGGCCGGGCTGTACTATCATTACGGCATCCAAAAATACCCCCTGCCGGAAAAGCTCTCCGGCATTTACAAGCACAAGGTGCTCAACCCGCTGCACCCCCTCACCCGCGGCTTTGACGACCGGTTCTACGCGCCCCACTCCCGCTACACCACCATCCGCCGGCAGGACATCGACGCTTGCCAGAACCTGATCACCCTCTCTGTCTCGAACATGGCGGGGGTCTATCTGGTGGCAAGCAAAAACGGGCGGCAGGTGTTTGTAACCGGCCATGCCGAATATGACCGAGATACCCTTGCCCACGAATACCGGCGGGATCTGTCCAGGGGACTGGACCCGAAGATACCGGTGAACTATTTTCCGGATGACGACCCTGACGCCACCCCTTATTTCCTGTGGAAAAGCCACGCCCACCTGCTCTTTGCCAACTGGCTCAATTATTATGTCTATCAGCAAACGCCGTTTGATTTGAAGGATCTGCGCGGCATGGAAACGGACGATTGAGCCGCTGCCCGCCATCACACAAAAAGCGCCCTCTGCCTTGCGGCGGAGCGCGCTTTTGCTTTTTCTCCAGCGGCGTTGCGCCGCTCCCTGCGCAAAAAGAAAAAGGAGCAAGGCGAACCTTGCTCCAACATGGTGCGGATGACAGGACTTGAACCTGCATGAACTTGCATTCATATGGACCTGAACCATACGCGTCTGCCAATTCCGCCACATCCGCACAGTTTGTCGCTCCGCAACCGGAGAACATTGACTATTTTAGCATAAGACTTTCCGGATGTCAACCCGAATTTTTCAATTTTTTTGAAATTCTTTTTCACAGCAGCCGCACCGTTTTTTCACCCGCGGCTTGTATAAAAATCACTGTGCCGCCGTAAAATAAAACCAGACCGGAAACAGAAAAGAGGACGCCATGAAATACACGATGCTGGGAACGACCAAAATACCACAGATCGCCGTAGGCACCTGGTCCTGGGGGACCGGGCTGATCGGCGGCAACCAGATCTTCGGCAACCATTTGCAGCAGACCGACCTGAAGCCCGTGTTTGAGCGGGCGGTGCAGGCGGGCTTCACCCTGTGGGACACCGCCCCCGTTTACGGCATGGGCGCCGCCGAGACGATTCTGGGCAACCTGGCGCCCCATGACAGCCAGATCCTGCTCTCCACCAAATTCATGCCCCTGGGCGTCCAGCCCCGCAGCGCCATGGGCCGCTCTCTGGAAAAAAGCCTGCATCGCCTGGGCGCCGACCACGCCGACCTGTTCTGGGTACACACCCCCAGAAATGTGACGAAATGGACCACGGAGCTGATCCCCCTGATGCGGGAGGGGAAGTTCCGCTATGCCGGCGTTTCCAACCACAGCCTGGCGCAGATTCGGCAGGCAGAGGCGATCCTGCGGCAGGCGGGCCTGCGGCTGGCGGCGGTGCAGAACCATTACAGCCTGCTGTACCGCGCGCCGGAAACAACCGGCATCCTGGAGTGGTGCCGCGCCCACCATGTGGTGTTTTTCTCTTATCTGGTGCTGGAGCAGGGCGCTCTGACCTCCCGCTATACGCCGGAGCACCCGCTGCCCCGGCACACCCGGCGGGGCAGGGCCTTCCCGCCCATGGTGCTCAAGCGGCTGGGCGGCCTGCAGGCGCTGATGACACAGATCGGCCAGGCCCACGGCGCCGACGCGGCGCAGGTCGCCATTGCCTGGGCCATTGCCAAAGGAACGGTACCCATTGTGGGGATCACCAAGCCCCACCATGTGACCAGCGAGGCCCAGGCAGCGGAGCTTTGCCTTAGCCGGGAGGAAATTGCCCAGCTGGAGCAGGAGGCCGACAGCACCCATGTGGCGGTCCGCGGCTTTTGGGAGCCGCCGATGTGACAGGCCCCAACAGGCCGGAACCCCAAGCAAAAAAGCGATGCGCAACACCGCGCACCGCTTTTTATTTTTGGCGTTTTACCGTCCCGCCGGCAAGGCCCTTATGGCGCGTATGGCCGCTGCCAGCGTTACAGGAACCGCACCGCGGTCCCTGTGGCCAGCACCTCCGCCGCGCCCTGCACGATGGAGGAAGTAGCATAGCTGACCCCCAGGATCGCGTCGGCCCCCATGGAGACTGCTTCCGAGATCATCCGCTGGGTCGCTTCCCGACGGGCTTCCTGCATCATCGCGGTGTAGGACTTCAGCTCGCCGCCAACCATGCTTTTAAATCCGGCGCCCATGTCCTTGAACATATTCTTGCTCTGCACCATGCTGCCGGTCACCATGCCCAGCACCTGGTAGGGCTGGTCGCCCAGGTTGGGGATTGTTGTCAATACCATGTGATCGCACCTTCCTTTTTCTTTCTGTTTCTTGTTTCTTCCTTCGCCACCATTATCCTACCACTTTTTTGGCCGCTTGTAAAGAAAACAATCCAAAAGATCCGCGGGTTATCCCAATGCCCTAAAAAGCCTTCCGCCTGTAGACACCGTCACCCCAGCTTTTGGCGGAGCTGCTGGAGGATCACCTTTTCCCGCCGGGAGATCTGCACCTGGGTCATTCCAAGGCGCTCTGCCGTTTTGGTTTGCGTCTCACGTTTAAAATAGCGGAAATACAGGATCCTCCGGTCCCGTTCCTCCAGCTCCCCGATCACCTGCCGCAGGGCAATCCGCTCCCCAATGCGCTCCGCCTCAGAATCCACCGCGATGTCGATCTGGCCGCCCTCCTCCTCGCCCGCCGTCAGCGAAACAGGCCGCTGCCCGGCATTGACCGCCTGCGCCGCCTCCGCCGGCTCCACGCCCAGCAGCTCCGCCAACTCGCGCACTGTGGGGGTACGGCCCTCCCGCGCGGAGAACTCCGCCGAGATGCGGGCGGCCTTCATCGACCGCTCCCTGAGGGCGCGCCCCACCTTGATGGCGCCGCCGTCCCGGAACAGCCGCCGCATCTCCCCCAGGATCACCGGCACAGCATAGGTGGAGAATTTCAGGCCGCGGCTCTCGTCAAAGCCGTCCACCGCCTTCACCAGCCCCAGGCACCCCGCCTGATACAGGTCGTCATACTCCACGCCGCGCCCCTTGAAGCGCTGGGCGCAGGCATGCACCAGGCCCAGGTTTTCCTGCACCCGTTCTTCCCGCCCTGCCATAGCCTTACCCCTGGGTCGGGTCCGCGCCGCGGACAGACAACCGCTTGATGAGCGTTACCGTGGTACCCTTGCCCGCCGCGGAGCGCACCCGCAGCTTGTCGGTAAAGCTCTCCATCACCGCAAAGCCCAGTCCGGCCCGTTCCTCGCCGCCGGTGGTGAACAGCGGCTCCATAGCCTGGGCGACGTCCGCAATGCCGCAGCCCTTGTCCCGCACCTGGACCTGCACCGCATTGCCCTCCAGTCGGGCCGTTATGTAAATTTTGCCGATGGTGTCCGGATAGCCGTGGACAATGGCGTTGGTCACCGCCTCGGAA
>CAZFHQ010000003.1:22886-27123 GCA_964519325.1 uncultured Clostridium sp. | reverse complement strand
GTCATCATCATGGCCGATGCCGATGTGGACGGCTCCCATATCCGCACGCTGCTTTTGACCTTCTTCTTCCGCTTTATGCGGCCCCTGGTGGAGGAGGGCCACGTGTACCTGGCCCAGCCCCCTCTGTTCCGCATCACCAAGGGGAAGCGCCATTATTACGCTTTCTCCGACCCGGAGCGGGACCGCATTATGGAGGAGCTTGGCGGCAACTATGAAATTCAGCGGTACAAGGGCCTGGGCGAGATGGACTCCGACCAGCTGTGGGAGACCACCATGGATCCTGCCGGACGCACCATGCGCCGGGTAGAGGTGGAGGACGCTGCCGAGGCCGACGAGGTGTTCACCGTGCTGATGGGCGACAAGGTGGAGCCCCGCCGGGACTTTATCGTGGAGAATGCCCAAAAGGCCAACTGGGACGTGTAAGAGGGCGCTATGAAATCATTACAGTTTGACTACACCCTGACAGAAGGGGAGATTTACGACGGCCTGCGGCTTTCCGGGATATATAAGACCTCCGGCAAGCGGGCCCTGGTCGAAAGCATTTTGCTGGCGGTGTTCGCGGCCATCTTCCTTGGTACCTATATCTGGAAGCAGGACGTGTTCAGCCTTATCATGGCCATTGTTTCCCTGGTGCTGCTGGTGCTGCTGAACGTGGTGCCCATGGCGGACATGAAACGTCAGGTGAAAAACTGCCGGCGAGACGTGAAATTGAAGCTCTACGCCAAAAGCGTTTTTATTGAGACCGCAGACGGCGGCCAGACCATCGCGCTGGACGGTACCTCCAAACGAAAAGCCGTGGGGAAAAAGGGCTCGCAGCTTATCACTGTGCGGCCGGAGACCGGCGGGCTGCTGGTCATCCCCCTGCGGGCCATCCCCATGGAGATCCGGGGCCAGGCGGTCAGCATCCTTTTGCAGGACGATAAATAAGAGATACATAAGACTTTCGTAAGAAAGGAATGGCGGAAATGGACGAAACGAATAACGGTCTCCCTCCCGTAGAGGAGACGCCCCCTGTGGAAGATGTGGAGGAAGGGATGCACGGTCGCATCATCGACGTGAACCTGAAAAAGGAGATGGAGCAGTCGTTTCTGGATTACTCCATGTCCGTTATCGTGCAAAGGGCCCTGCCCGACGTGCGGGATGGATTGAAGCCCGTGCATCGGCGCATTTTGTACACCATGTATGAGAACGCCCTGTGGCCGGAAAAGCCCTATAGAAAATGCGCCGACACCGTCGGTACGGTGCTGGGCCGCTACCATCCCCACGGCGACACCTCCGTATACGACGCCATGGTGCGCCTGGCCCAGGATTTCTCTCAGCGGTATATGCTGGTGGACGGCCACGGCAACTTCGGCTCTGTGGACGGCGACCCACCTGCCGCCTATCGTTATACCGAGGCCAAGATGAACAAGCTCTCCGTGGCCATGCTGGAGGACATCGACAAGGATACGGTGGATTTCCGCCCCAACTACGATGACCGCTTGAAAGAGCCTGTGGCCCTGCCCTGCCATTTTCCCAATATCCTGGTCAATGGTTCCACAGGCATCGCCGTGGGCATGGCGACGAACATCCCGCCCCATAACATGGGCGAGGTCATCGACGGCGTGTGCGCCCTCATCGACAATCCGGACGCGACGCTGGAGGAGATCATGGAGCACATTAAGGGGCCGGACTTCCCAACGGCGGGCATCATCATGGGCCGCAGCGGCATCCGCGCCGCCTATGCCACAGGGCGGGGCCGCATTACCGTGCGCGCCCGCACCGAGATCGTGGAGGAAAAAAACGGCCGGTTCAAGATCGTCATCACCGAGCTGCCCTATCAGGTGAACAAGGCGCGCCTCCATGAGAGCATTGCCGACCTGGTCAAGGACAAGCGGATCGAGGGCATCTCCAACGTGGAGGATCACTCCGACCGGAACGGCATGTATATGGTGGTGGACGTCAAGCGGGACGCCTCGCCCCAGGTGGTGCTCAACCAGCTGTTCTCTTACACCCAGATGCAGACCACCTTCGGCGTGATCATGCTGGCCATTGTGGACGGCCAGCCGAAAACGCTGACCCTCATCGAGATCTTGCAGGAGTACATCAAGTTCCAAAAAGACGTGATCACCCGACGGGTGCGGTTCGATTTGCGCAAGGCCGAGGAGCGGGCGCATATTCTGGAGGGGCTGAAAACCGCCCTGGATTATATCGACGAGGTCATTGCCCTGCTGCGCGCGTCAAAATCCATCAGCGAGGGCAAGCAATCGCTGATGGAGCGCTTTGGCCTGGACGACGTGCAGGCCCAGGCGATTGTCCAGATGCAGCTTGGCCGCCTGACTGGCCTGGAGCGGCAGAAAATTGAGGATGAGCTGGCGGCGCTGGGCGAAAAGATCGCCGACTTTAAGGACATCCTGGCAAAGGAATCCCGCGTGCTGGCCATCATCAAGGATGAAGCCATCGCCATCAAGGAGAAATACGGCGACGAGCGCCGCACCGAGATCGCCGCGATCAGCGGCGAGGTGGATATTGAGGACCTGATCCCGCGGGAGGAGTGCGTCCTGACGCTGACCAACTTTGGCTATATCAAGCGGCAAAAGGCTGACGCCTATCACACCCAGCGGCGGGGCGGACGGGGCGTCTCCAGCATGAAGCGGCGGGAGGAGGACGTGGCCAGGGAGATGTTCATTCTCAACAGCCATGACCATGTGCTGTTCTTTACCAACCTGGGCAGGGTCTACCGCCTCAAGTGCTATGAGGTGCCGGAAGGCTCCCGCGCCAGCAAGGGCATGAACGTGGCCAACCTGCTGCCGATCACCAGCGAGGAAAAGGTGACGGCGATGATCCGTGTGCCGGAATTAGAGGACGACAAGTACCTGGTCATGATCACCCGCCAGGGCGTGATCAAGCGGACCAGCCTGAGCGCTTACCGCAATATCCGCAAGGGCGGCATCATCGCCGTGGATCTGGACGAGGGCGACGAGCTTTGCTGGGTTGCCATGACCGACGGCGACACCGACCTGCTGGTCGCCACCAAAAAGGGCATGGCCATCCGGTTCCACGAGAGCGGCGTCCGCGCTATGGGCCGCACCGCCCGCGGCGTGAAGGCCATGAACCTGCGGCCGGGCGACTGCATTGCCGGCATGAGCCCGCTCCAGCCGGACTGCCTGGTGCTCACCGTTTCGGAGACTGGCTACGGCAGGCTTTCTCAGCCAAGCGACTACCGGCTCCAGTCCCGCGGCGGCAAGGGCCTCATCAACTACCATGTGGAAAAATACGGCGACGTCGCCGCCATCCGCACGGTTCGCGCGGATGAGGACATCATTTTGATCTCCAGCGACGGCACCATGATCCGCATCGAGGTCAGTTCCATCCGCGAGTGCGCCCGTCCCAGCAAGGGCGTGCGGGTCATGCGGGTGGACGGCGGGGAAAACAAGGTCGTCACCCTGGCGAGCGTACCCCGCGAGGAAGAAGAACCGGCCGGCGGCGGGGAAACAGCCGGCGAAGCACAGGAACTGAACTAACGCGTTATGATGAAGCTGATTCGCAAAAAGGATTATTACTTTTGCCTGATGGTGTTGTTGGGCATGGTCATCTACTATTTGTTCCCGCCATTTTTTCGGGACGAAACGGTGCTTACCATGGGGCTGCTCTTTTTTATCAACCCGATCTACAACATTGTGGCCAGTATGCTGTATACCGTAAAATTCGGGATGCAGCTTTATGTGCCGATCAGCCTGGCGCTGTTGTTTTTGCCGTCGGCGTTCTTCTTTTATGGGCTATCCTATTTGTATTATGTGATTTTCTATTTCGCGGCGTCCCTATGCGGCTGCTGCATCGGGTATCCGATCTGGAAACGGTATCAATAGAAAAAGACCACAGATTTGTTTCTGTGGTCTTTTTTTTGGCCAGAAAAGTAAAGAACGCTGCGTGGCCGCCCGCCCCTGCGGGCCGCAAACCCGTGAAAAGCCTGGGGAAAACACGGGAGCGGAAATCGGTACAGCGCAGACACCGAGACTCCTGTTTCCACAGTGATGCCCTGCGCTGCGTGGCCGCCCGCCCTTGCGGGCCGCAAACCCGTGAAAAGCCTGGGGAAAACACGGGAGCGGAAATCGGTACAGCGCAGACACCGAGATACCTGTTTTCACAAAGCTGCCCTGCGCCGCGTGGCCGCCCGCCCTTGCGGGCCGCAAACCCGTGAAAAGCCTGGGGAAACACGGGAGCGGAAATCAGCACAGCGCAGACACCGAGACACCTG
>CAZFHQ010000003.1:22446-22786 GCA_964519325.1 uncultured Clostridium sp. | reverse complement strand
TTTCCACAGTGACGCCCTGCGCTGCGTGGCCGCCCGCCCTTGCGGGCCGCAAACCTGGAAAAAGCCTGGGGAAAACACGGGAGCGGAAATCGGTACAGCGCAGACACCGAGACACCTGTTTCCACAGTGACGCCCTGCGCTGCGTGGCCGCCCGCCCTTGCGGGCCGCAAACCCGAGAAAAGCCTGGGAAAACACGGGAGCGGAAATCGGAACAGCGCAGACACCGAGATACCTGTTTTCACAAAGCTGCCCTGCGCTGCGTGGCCGCCCGCCCTTGCGGGCCCTTGCGGGCTAAAAGTCGCCGCGGGCAACGAGCGCGGCAACCTTCAGCAGCAAGATT
>CAZFHQ010000003.1:10639-22346 GCA_964519325.1 uncultured Clostridium sp. | reverse complement strand
TGCGGGCTAAAAGTCGCCGCGGGCAACGAGCGCGGCAACCTTCAGCAGCAAGATTTGCGTTTTCGCGTCGGGGATCTCGTTGTTGAGGCACAGCTCCACCGCCTTGTCCAGCGGGAGCTTTACCACGTCGAGAAACTCGTCCTCGTCCGGGTTGTAGTCGCCCAGGGATTCCATCCGGCAGGCGTAAAGGAATAACTCCTCCTTATAGCAGCCCGGGCTGGGATACGCCACGCCCAGGAACCGGTAATCTTTGCCCACAGCGCCGACTTCCTCCAGCAGCTCCCGCTTGCCGGCCTCAAAGGGGTCCTCGTCCGGCTCCAGCTTACCGGCGGGCAGCTCCAGCAGCACCTCGTTGTGGGGGTAGCGGAACTGGCGGACGAACAGCAGGCAGTTGTCGTCGGTGAGGGCGGCCACCGTTACGCCGCCGCAGTGGTCCACCACCTCGCGGTCGGCCAGCTTGCCGTTTGGCAGCTTTACGGTATCGTTGCGCACCTCAATAATGCGGCCTTTATAAATGGTGTTCTTTGCGACACATGTTTCAATCAAATGCTCATACATGGGAAAAACGCCCTTTCTGGTTAGAATATAAGTCCATTGTATCCCATAATGATAGAGATAGCAAGAAGTTTAAGGGGGAATTGGATGGATTACACGGCAATGCAGCGGGAAATTTTCCGGCTGAAGCATAAGTATCCGGAACTGAAAGCGGAGATTTTTGGACGTAGCCTGCTGCAGCGCGGGCTGTATGCCCTGCGGTTTGGGGAGGGCCAGCGCAAGCTGCTGTTTGCCGGCGCCTTCCACGGGATGGAACACATGACGGCCCGATTGCTGCTCCGTTACGCGGAAAAGCTCTGCGGGGCGGCGCTGCGCTGCCAGCTGACGATAGCGCCCATGGTGAATCCGGACGGCGTGGAGATCCAGCAGCACGGCGCCATGCGGGCGGGGTGCTTTGCTTCGGTGGCGGAGCGGGTCAGCGGCGGCGACACAAGCCGGTGGCAGGCAAATGCCCGCGGCGTGGACCTGAACCATAATTTTGACGCCTGTTGGCAGGAGCTGCGCCAACGGGAGCAGGCGGCGGGGATTGAAGGGCCGGCGATGACCCGCTTTGGCGGGTATTATCCGGAGAGCGAACCGGAAAGCCGCGCCCTGGCGCAGCTTTGCCGGCGGGAGCAGTTTTCCATGGCGGTGGCGTTCCACACCCAGGGGGAGGAGATCTACTGGAACTTTGGCAAGCAGACGCCGCGCCAGTCCTATGAGATCGCGCGTACAATGGCCCAGGCCAGCGGCTACGCGGTATCGGCGCCGGAGGGGCTGGCGGTTGGCGGCGGGTTTAAGGACTGGTTCATCACGGAGTTTTACCGGCCGGCCTTTACGGTGGAGGCGGGGAAGGGGACAAACCCGCTGCCGGAGGAGGAATTTGACAGCGTTTATGCAAAGCTGGAACCCATGCTGGACCGCGTTTTGGAATTGTAGCGCGGCACGGCGGCGCAACGGCTGCCGCGCAAAAAAAAGCCCCTCCTTGGAGGGGCTTGCCGGTCAGTAGGGCAGATAACTGTATGTATAGTCGGGATCGCGGGCGTAAAGCTGGCGGTATAATTCCTTGGCCTTGTCCCGATAAAAATTCATGGCAATGGTGTTCTTTTCGATCTGTGCGGCGGTGCCTTCGCCCGTTACCTCGCTGAGCAGCGCGGCGAGCCGGTCGTCCTTTTCCGCGTCCCAGGTTTGCTGGTCCTGCGCGACCTCCTCCTGATCCGGGTATTGCAGCAGTTCCTCATAGGCGTGGATGATCTCCGAGTTCCACAGGCCGGCGTAAGTGCTGGCAAGGGAAACGAGCTCCTGGGTTGTGGAGAGCTGGTCCGCCTGCTCGCTATAGGAGGCGTCCAGGGGGTTTTCCGCGAACTTTGCCTCAAAGTCCGCGTCCGCGCCGCTCTCGCTGCCAGAGGGGGCCGCGTCGGAGGCCGGCGCGCTTTCCTCTGCCGCGCTGGAGGCAGGGGAAGCAGCGGCGTCAGCGCCGCCGGAGGATGCTTCGCCGCCGGTTGCGCCGCAGCCCGCCAGGCTCACGGCGGCGACGGCCATGGCCGCCAACAGTGCGGCCAGGATTTTCTGTTTCATACGATCCACTCCTTTTTGTTAGGACTCGGTTTGTTCTTCCCGCGGCAAAAGGGCGATGCCCAGCTCGGCAAGCTGTTTCGCGTCGACCGTTCCGGGGGCGTTGGTCATCAGCTCGGCGGAGCTGGCCACCTTTGGGAAGGCGATGACGTCGCGGATGCTGTCGGAATCGGTCATCAGCATGACGAGGCGGTCCAGGCCAAAGGCCATGCCGCCGTGGGGCGGCGCGCCGTATTGGAAGGCGTCGATGAGATAGCCGAACTGAGCATGAGCCGATTCCGGCGTGAAGCCCAGCGCCTCAAACATGGTTTCCTGCAATTGCGGGTCGTTGATCCGGATGGAGCCGCCGCCGATCTCATTGCCGTTGAGCACCATGTCATATGCTTTGGCGCGCACCTTCTCCGGCGCTGTTTTCAGCAGGGGGATATCCTCGTCCTGCGGCATGGTGAAGGGGTGGTGCTTGGCCACATAGCGGCGCTCCTCCTCGTCAAACTCCAGCAGCGGGAAGTCGGTGACCCACAGCAGGTTCGGCTTGGAGGTGTCCGCCAGGTGGAACCGCTTTGCCAGCTCGCAGCGCAGCGCGCCCAGGGAATCGAACACCACCTGCTGCTTGGGGCTGGCCACCAGCATCAGGATGTCGCCGATCTCGGCGTGCATTTTGCTGCGCAACGCGCTGACTGTCTCGTCCGGCAGGAACTTTTCAAAGCTGGAGGATTCGCCTTTTTCGGTCAGGCGGGTCCAGGCGATGCCCATGGCGCCGTAATCCTTGATCCATTCGGTCAGCTTGTCGATCTCCTTGCGGCTCAGCTTGTCGGCGTGGCCCTTGAAGTTGATGCCGCGCACCGCGCCGCCGGCGGAGAGCGCTGTGGCAAAGACGCGGAACTCGCAGTCCGCCAGCACGTCGCTCAGGTCGATCAGCTCCAGGCCAAAGCGGAGGTCCGGCTTGTCGGAGCCGAACCGCTCCATGGCCTCCTGGTATGGCAGCCGCGGGAACGGCGTCTCAACGTCGAGGTCCAGCACCTCCTTGTAGACGGTCTTGATAAAGCCCTCGCCGATGGCCATCACGTCGTCCGGTTCCACAAAGGACATCTCCAGGTCGATCTGGGTAAACTCCGGCTGGCGGTCCGCCCGCAGGTCCTCGTCCCGGAAGCAGCGGGCAATCTGCATATAGCGGTCAAAGCCGGCGAGCATCAACAGCTGCTTATACTGCTGCGGCGACTGGGGCAGGGCGAAAAACCGCCCTGGGAACACGCGGGAGGGAACCAGGTAATCCCGCGCGCCCTCCGGCGTGGAAACGATGAGATCCGGCGTTTCGATCTCCAAAAAGCCGTTGCTGTCAAAGTAATCCCGCGCCACCTTGGTGATCTTGTGGCGGGTGATGATTTTTTGCTGCACGTCGCTGCGCCGCAGGTCGAGGTAGCGGTATTTCAGGCGCAGTTCCTCCTTGACCTTGGAGTTCTCCACGATCTCAAAGGGGGGCGTCGCGCTCTTGGAGAGCACCCGCAGGTCGGTGACGAACAGCTCCACATCGCCGGTGGGAATGTCGCTGTTCTTGGCGGAGCGCTCCCGCAGGAAGCCCTTGGCGGCCAGCACAAATTCTCCACGGACGGCAAAGGCTTTGTCGAAAATCTGCCGGTTGGTGCCGTCGTCAAAGGCAAGCTGGAGGACGCCGGTGCGGTCCCGCAGGTCGATGAAGATGAGCTGGCCCAGGTCCCGCTGCCGCTGGACCCAGCCGCACACGGTAATCTCCGCGCCCGCGTCGCTGATGCGCAGGTCGCCGCAATAATGGGTTCGTTTTAATCCTGTCATTGTATCTGCCATGATCTATCTCTCCTGGTTGTGTAAAATACGGTATCGTTTGGTTCTTTTTTCTTTTGTGGGCCGGCTGTTTCGCGGGGCGCGCCACACCGCCTAAATTTCGGCAGGGAAGTGTTCCAGATCCGCGATCGGCATACCCAGGTTATCCTCATCCTCAGTGGAGCGGCGGACAAAATCCTGGAGGAACGTTTCATCCAGGGCGATCTCCGAAGTCTCGCCAGTCTCCATGTTTTTCAGCTTGGCCTTGTTGCCGGCGAGCTCCTCGTCGCCAATGACTACCGAATATTGCGCGCCGATCTTGTTGGCGTATTTCATCTGGGCCTTCAGGCTCCTGCCGCAAATGTCGCAGGCGGCAAAAATGGAGCACTCCCGCAGCATGGCGGCCAGGGCAAAGGCTTTTTCCTCCGCCGCCGCGCCAAGGGAGGCCAGATAGACCTCGCATTTTGGCGTTGGCGGCAGCTCTACCTGCTGCGCCTCCAGGATCATCAGCAGGCGCTCCAGGCCGATGGCGTAGCCAAGGGCCGGCGTCGGCGCGCCGCCCATTTCTTCAACGAGGCCGTCATAGCGGCCGCCGCCGCACACGGTGCTTTGCGCGCCGAGATCGTCGGAGACGAACTCGAACACGGTGCGGGTGTAATAGTCCAGCCCGCGGACGATCATCGGGTTTACGGTGAATTCCACGCCGGTATCGGTGAGGAGCTTTTGCACCCGCTCAAAGTGGGCGGCGCAGTCCTCGCACAGATAATCCCGCATCATGGGCGCGTTGGCGGCGATCTGTCCGCACACCGGGCTTTTGCAGTCCAGGATACGCATGGGGTTGCGGTCCAGGCGGTCCAGGCAGGTGTGGCACAGGTCGTCCTTGTGGGCGGAAAAATATTCCTTGAGCGCCTGATAGTAGCGGGCGCGGCAGCTTGGGCAGCCGATGGAGTTCAGCTCCAGCCTGATGTTCCGCAGGCCCAGCCGCTCGAACATGCTGCTCACCATGGCGATCAGCTCGGCGTCCGCCGCGGGAGAGGCCGCGCCAAACACCTCCGCGCCGAACTGATGGAACTCCCGCAGCCGGCCCTTTTGGGTATTCTCATAGCGGTAGCAGGAGGTCAGGTAATACAGCTTGACCGGGAACCCCTCATTATACAGGGCGTGCTCCAGCATGGCCCGCACAGCGCCGGCCGTTCCCTCCGGGCGGAGGGTGACGGAGCGGCCGCCTTTATCAAGAAAGGTATACATTTCCTTTTGCACCACATCGGTAGTCTCGCCAACGGAGCGCTGGAACAGCTCGGTATGCTCAAACACAGGGGTGCGGATCTCAGAAAAGCCGTGAACCGTCGCCTCGCTGCGCAGAACATCCTCCACCAGCTGCCAGGCGCCGCTGGCGTCCGGCAGGATGTCCTGGGTGCCTTTGGGTGCTTTTGTCAATAATGCCATGGGGAATTCCTCCAGATCAGATGATAAATTCGTGGGATTTTACATGAAAACGCCCCCGTCATGGACGAGGGAGGCGGTATTTTTTTAGTTGCGGACAATATCCCGCCAATCCAAATCGCCCCGCTCCAGGCCATGGATCAGGATCTCGGCGGAAGCAATGTTGGTGGCAAAGGGGATATTGTGCATATCGCACAGGCGGGTCAGGGTAATGTCGTTTGGCTCCATCGGTTTTGGGGAAAGGGGGTCTCGGAAAAACAGAAGCATGTCGATCTCGTTGTAAGAGATGCGGGAAGCGATTTGCTGCGCGCCGCCCTGGGCGCCGGCAAGATAGCGCTGGATGGTAAGCCCGGTGGCTTCCGCGACCATTTTGCCTGTCGTACTGGTAGCGCAAAGCGTATGCCGGCACAAAATGCCGCAGTAAGCAATGCAGAACTGCACCATCAATTCTTTTTTGGAATCATGTGCGATCAAGGCGATATTCATAGAAGGACCTCCTTTAATTGATGTATTGCGAACTTATAACCGGTCCAGGTTCCGCAGGGGAACACGTCGGCCCAGCAGCCGTTCTGCCAGGCAGTGGAGAGCAATGGCGCCGCCGTCGGCCTTTTGCTGGAATTTTTGCCGCGCGAAATCAAGGGTGCGGGCCATTGCTTCCGGCAGTTGGCCAAACAGGCTGGGGTCCTCCGGCACCACGGCGATGAGCCGCATACCGCAGCCGTCAATCACCTGATCCAGGTCACGGAACGCCCCCTGGCGGAGAAACCGCCTGCGGTGGAACCGGTTGAGCACCAGCCGCGGATTGCGGATCGCGCGGCCTGGGGGCGCGGTACGCAGCCTGTCGCAGCAGGAAACGCTGTACGGGTCTGCGGCGGCAATGACCAGGGTGGCGCCCGCCAGGCTGGCCGCCGCCGGAAAGCACGGGCTCCAAAAGGGGGCGTCGATCAGGATCTGGTCAAACTGCCCCTCCAGCTCCCCCAGCCATTGGGAAAGGTTCTCCCCGTCGGGCAGCTCGTCCATGGCGGCAGGCGGCAGGGCAAGGTGCAGCCCGACAGCCGTTTCGCAGGGGAATATGGCCTCCCGCAGGGAACAGCGCCGCTGGGCGGCGTCCCCCAGGTGATAGGGGGAGGCGGCCGGCGCGCCAAGAAAAAACGCCGTGCCGCCGCAAAGGGGATTGCAGTCCAGGACCAGCGTTTTTTGCCCCCGCAGGGCCAGCGCGCAGGCCAGCCCCGCAGTGAGGGTTGACTTGCCGGCGCCGCCTGTGCCGGAAGTCAAAACAGATACGTTTTTCAGCATAAGCGATACCCTCAAACCAATTATTTTCGCAAAAAACGATAACCTTTGGTATTATAAATCATATCATTCTGCGCCTTGTATTTCAATAGTTTTTCAGAAAAAAAGCTAAGAATTTATTGATTTTCCATAAATTATTCAAAAATATACGACAAATTGCATAAAAACATAGAAGATGGAGCCCACAGGCAAAAAAAGCCAGCACCCGCGGTGGGGCGGCTGGCCTGGGGCGCTTCTTTAAGGGAGCAGCTCGGCGCCGGCCTGCAGGCCGCTGGCCGAGTCCGTAATGCCCTGCGCGGCCTCGCTGTCGTCGCCGCTCTCCGAGGTTCCGTAGAAGTAGGCGTCAAAAATGTCTTTGGCGACGCTTTGGGAATAGGTGCCGCTGGCGCCGTATTCCAGCACCACCGCGATGGCGATCTCCGGATCGTCATAGGGGGCGTAGCCGATGAACACCACGTTGTCAGAATGGCCGGGGTTTTCCGCCGTGCCGGTCTTGCCGGCAACCGCGACGCCGTAGTTGGCAAAATAAGACGAGGCGGTACCCTCGGTGCAGACAGAGCGCATCCCCCGCTGCACGATCTCCAGGTTGGATTGCGAAACGCCGGTCGTCTCCGCGACCTCCGCTTCCGTTTGGGAGAGGACCGTTTCCCTGGTGTAGTCGGTGATCTTGTCCACCAGGTGGGTTTTCAGGCGCACGCCGTCATTGGCGATGGTGGCGCAGTAGGTGGCCAGCTGCAGGGGGGTGAAGGCGTTGTCCGACTGGCCGATAGCCGCCTGGATCACGTCGCCGGGCTGCCAGGTGCCGCCGCTGGCCGCGCGGTAGGACGGGCCGGCCAGGATGCCCTCGTTTTCCCCGATCTCGATGCCGGTGGCAACGCCCAGGCCAAAGCTCTTGCAGTAAAGGTTCATGTTCTCAATGCCCAGGCGGCGGCCTACATCAAAGAAGAAAATATTACAGGATTTGGCCAGGGCGGTGTTGATCGAGATGGTGCCGTGGTAGCCCATGCAGACCGGACGGTAGCTGGGCGCGTAATACTCGTAAATATGGTTGCAGGTAACGGTGCTGGACTCGTTGATCACGCCTTCCTCCAGGGCGGCGGCGGCCACCACCGGCTTAAACACCGAGCCGGGCGTAAAGGTGCCGTTTAAGGCTCGGTTAAACAGGGGCGTAGTCTCGTCGGTCAGCAGCTCCAGGTAGTAGTCGGGGTCCTCCACATAGGCGGCCAGGTCATAGCTGGGGTAGGTTGCGGCCGCCAGCACGGAGAAGTCCTTCACGTCCAGCACCACCGCCGCGCCCGCCACGCAGTCCTCGCCGCTGTATTGGGAGCCGGAGGCCGCGCCGGCCGCCGCCGCTGCCGTTACATTTTTTGCCAGGGAGGCGTTGGCGGCCTTTTGCAGGCTGGAATCCAGGGTGGTGTAAATGGTGTGGCCCTGCTCCGGCTCCGCGGTGACGGTTTCCGCCACCACGTTGCCCTGGTTGTCCAGCTCGATGGTCTTGCTGCCGTCGACGCCGCGCAGCGTAGTCTCAAAGGCGCTTTCGATGCCGCTTTTGCCCACCACGTCGTCATAGGAGTAGCCCTGGTCCTGCAGCGCCTCATATTCCTCGCTGGTCAGCTTGCCCACGGCGCCCAGCAAATGGGGGGCCAGGTCGCCGTCCTCATAGCGGCGCGCGGTAGTCACCTTGACGGTAACGCCGGGCAGGCTGGCGGAATTTTCTGACAGGATCGCCACGGTATCCTTGGAAACGCTGGTGGCAAAGGTGTAAGGCATAGCGGAGGAAAAAGTCTCCATGGTCATGTTGTACCGCACCGAGAGCAGGCGGAGCAGCTCCCCGTCGGAATAGCGGTCCGGCTCCACATCGTACAGCTCGGCAAGCTGGGCGACGCACTGCTCCGCCGTGGCGTAGGCGTTCACATTGAGAAAGCTTTTGCCCTTCAGGTAGGCCACCGAGGATTCGCTGTCCGCTGAAAAAACGTAGCTGCCGCTGGCGTCCAGCTCAATGGGCAGGTTGTCGATCCAGCTCTCGCCCCGCTCCTCCATCAGCTCCACCAGGGTATGGATGGTATCGTTCATGGTGGCGCTGGTCATATAGGGGGCCTCGAACACGATCTCATAGGCGGTGGTGTTGGTAACCAGCGGGTTGCCGTCCCGGTCCAAAATCTCGCCCCGGGCCGCGTCAATGCGCACCGTGGCGGTGGAGGTGGCGTTGGCGATGGCCAGGTAGGTTTCGCCGTCCCGCACCTGCCAGGTGTAGAGCCGCAGGCCAAAGGCCGCGAAGAACGCGGCAAGCACCAGCCCGCAGACCCAGTAGGGAAGGGCGCTGCGCAGCTTGAATTTGCGGGATGGTTTTTTTGCGGCGTGCTTCATCCGCACCAGCCTCCTTTCAGGGGTTCGGCAGCCCGCTGCCGTTGTTGCGCTGCTGCAAGGATACCACCGCTATGTGGCGGGCCTGTGAATAGGCGCTGAATTTGCGGCCTGGAATTACCGGCGGAACGCGGCCGCGACGCCCCGGGTGAGAAAATAAACCGGCACGGCCGCCCCCAGGCTGTAAGCGGCCATGGGCAGATAATGGCGGACCAGAGCGTAGCCCGGGCTGCCGTAGCCCGGCAGCAGATAGAAAAACAGCCATTGCAGCGCAAAGAGCAGCATTACGGCCAGGGTCAGCATGATAAAGGCGGAAATGAGGTTTTTGTGGAACAGCCGCCGCACCAGTATGGCAATGAAAAAGCAGGCCGCCGCCAGGATCATGGCGTGGAAGCCGTAAGGCCCGCCCCTGCTGAAGTCCATCAGCAGGCCGCACAGCACGCCGAACCACATGGCGGCCAGCTCGCCGACGCCGCACAGCGCGATGGAGACCGCCGCGCCGACCAGCAGCGCGGGCCGCGCGCCGGCAATGGCGGGCAGGATGCCGGCGGTGTCCCCCAACAGGAACAGGAGCAGGACTTCTAAGGCAAAGACAAGGTACAGCAGCAGCTTCAGTCGGGTGGGGCGTTTCATGAGGCGTCGTCCTCCAGCACGTCGCCCTGGCCGTCAAAGGCGGTGATGATCAGCACGTCCTTCACGTTTTTCAGGTCCACATAAGGCTCGACGGTGGCGTAAAGGGAAACGTCGGTGGCGCTGGGTTTGACCTCCTCCACCGTGCCGACCAGCAGGTTTTTGGGAAAGACGCCGCCGATGCCGCTGGTCACTACCATGTCGCCGGCGGAAACAGCGTGGTCGTTTTCCAGGTAAGAGAGCCGCACCAGGCCCTCGTCCGCCAGGGTGATCTCGCTGGTGACCACGCCGCTGTCCCGGCTGACCTTATCCAGCGCGGAGATGTTGGTATCCAGCGAGAGGATGGTGGTCACATTGCAGTAGGCAGCGCCCACCGAGGAGACCCAGCCGACCAGGCCGGCCTCTGTGATGACCGGGTCGTTGACGGCGACGTCGTCCAGGGAGCCTTTATCCACCCGGAAGCTGTAAGAGAGGTCCGAGCTGTCGCGGGCAATGACAGAGGCGTACACGAACTGGAAGTCGGAGTTTTCGCTTTTCAGCTCCAAATAATTTTTGAGCTGCTCATTTTCCTGCTTATATTGGTAGTAGTCAGAGAGCATCTGGTTCATCTCGTTGACCTGCGCCCGCAACGCCTCGTTTTCCGCCAGCAGTTCGTCATAGGAGACAGTGGTCCGGTCCAGGGCGTCGGCGGCGCTGTAGGCCACCGAAGCGCTGACCTTCTGCATGGGCGTGGTGATGGCGCCGAACAGGTTGGATAGCACAAAGCTGCCGTTGTAGGCGGTGTGTACGGCCAGCAGCAGCAGGGCAAACAGCACGGCGATCAGAATTTTAAAGCTCTTCTTCTTAAAAAAACGGTTCATCCTTTCCCTCCTTGTTCCCGGCGTCTTTGGGCGGCGTTTCTTCCCGTGAAGAAGGATAAAAAAAGAGAGCAGACCCGCGCTCTCGATTTTTGTCTGATTTCGTTACCGCCGGCGGCGCCGGAACCCGTTATCCTTCGGCAGGTTCAGCTCCAGCCGCTTGCCTGTGCCGACCGCCACGCAGTCCAGCGGGTTATCCGCGACCTTCACCGGGATGCTGGTCCGCTGAGTGATCAGCTTGTCCAGGCCGCGGAGCAAGGCCCCGCCGCCGGTGAGGGTGATGCCGTAGTCGATGATGTCGGCGGAAAGCTCCGGCGGGGTTTTCTCCAAGGTCGTGAGGATGGCGTCCACAATGGCCTCCACCGGTTCGATCAGCGCTTCCCGCACATCGGTGCCGGAGATGATCGCCTCGGCCGGCAGGCCGTCCGACAGGTTGCGGCCCTTGATCTGCATATCAGAATTTTCAATGTCGTCGATGGGGAAGGCGGAGCCAAGGGCGATCTTGACGTTTTCCGCCGTCCGCTCGCCGATGAGCAGGTTGAAGCGGCGCTTGACGTAGTTGATGATCGCTTCGTCAAATTTGTCGCCGGCCACCCGCACCGAGCAGGAGGAAACAATGTCGCCCAGGGAGATGACGGCCACCTCTGTGGTGCCGCCGCCGATGTCCACCACCATGCAGCCGATCGGTTCGCCAACCGGCAGGTCCGCGCCGATGGCAGCGGCCATTGGCTCCTCCAGCAGCTCCACGTTATTGGCGCCGGCGGAACGGGCGGCGTCCTCTACCGCGCGGCGCTCCACCTCTGTAACGCCGGAGGGGATGCACACCACGATATGCGGGCGGCCAAAGGAGCTGCTTTTTGTCGTTTGGCGGATAAAATGCTTGAGCATGGTAGCGGTAATGTCAAAGTCGGCGATCACGCCGTCCTTGAGGGGGCGCACTGCCACAATGGAGCCGGGGGTGCGGCCGATCATGTTTTTGGCCTCGGAGCCTACGGCCAGGACCACGTCGGTGCGGGTGTCCACCGCCACCACAGACGGCTCCCGCATGACGATCCCCTTTCCTTTCATATAGACCAGGGTGTTCGCGGTACCCAGGTCGATTCCCAAATCTCTAGACAAGTTGCCCTCTCCTTTCGCAATGGGAGCAGCGCGCTGCCCCTGTGTGTCGGGTGTATCTCACAACGTGAAAAAACTCCACGGCAATATTCCAATTT
>CAZFHQ010000003.1:0-10539 GCA_964519325.1 uncultured Clostridium sp. | reverse complement strand
TGTGTGTCGGGTGTATCTCACAACGTGAAAAAACTCCACGGCAATATTCCAATTTCATTATAGCACGAAATCACGGCAAGAACAACGGTAGAAAACAAAATTAAAAATTAATTCAAAACTGCGTGCTACAAGGTTCTCAGCGCCCGCGGGGAAATTCCGTTGGGAAGGAAAAACTGCCAGTAAAGCGAAAACCGGCGGCGCGGTCCTTATAGCACGAAATGAAGGGAAGAACAACGGTAGAAAACAAAATTAAAAATTAATTCAAAACTGCGTGCTACAAGGTTTGCAGCGCCCGCGGGGAAATTCCGTTGGGGAGGAAAAACTGCTAGTACAGCGAAAACCGGCGGCGCGGTCCTTATAGCACGAAAGGAAGGGAAGAACAACGGCAGAAAACAAAATGAAAAATGAATTCAAAACTGCGTGCTACAAGGTTCTCAGCGCCCGCAAGCAAAGGGGGCTGCACCGGAGAGAGCGTCAAAAAGAAAAAAACCGGCGGCGCGGTCCTTATAGCACGAAATTACAGCAAGAACAACGGCAGAAAACAAAATGAAAAATGAATTCAAAACTGCGTGCTACGGCAAAATGTGTGTTGCCAACAATAAAAGGCGCTCCCAATTTTGGGAGCGCCTTCCGGTTCTTCGCTCAATGATTGCCCAATTTCTTTAGCCGGCTGAAAAAACCAGATTTTTTTTGATTCGGGGAAGCGGAGGCTTTTTTTGCGTCGGCTGCCGGCGTCCCCTCTTCGGCGAACACGTCCGCGTGGACCAATTCCCTGGAATTTTGATGGGGGGATCGCTCCATGTCGTGGATGGCGTTTAAGATGAAATCTTCGGAAGATTGCTTATAAGTACGTAAAAGCGCTTCTACAGGCGCGTAGTCGATAGCGGGTAAATTTTGGATGCGGTCAGCATCAACAGATGGGATCCGGCGATCTGTTAACTGGAATAATTCCAGCAGCGAGTCGATTTTGTCGCCTGACCGGGCGCCGGCAACAAATTGCTTTCCAAAAATAATGGAGAAGCAGCAGGCGTGGAAGGAATTGGTAAAAATATAATCCGCATCCAGCAAATAGCCAAGCCATTCTTCAATGCCGATGTCGTAGATGACGTCGTGATGGGTACCTGCCGGAATATTGGCGTTTTCCGGATAATCGCTCAGTTCGATTAACTCCAGGCCGTGTGCCTGGGCGTACGCGGCCGCGTTTTTGACAAGGTCGGTTGCGGTTTCCATCACAATGTAAAGCAACACATAACCCTTTTTTCCGCTGGGCTTTGCAAGCGACTGGTAAAATTCCTTTTCTTGCAAAAAAACGGGATCCAGCACATGGGTCACGGGCAGATCGCTGTGCTGTGTAATATACTCCTGAAGGCTGCGTTCCCGCACGGAAATATAATCAAAGTCGCTGACATATTCAAAAAATTTCTGCTCCAGCTCCCTGGAATAGGTTTTTGGCCCCTTGCTGGCGGCATAAGCGATTTTCTTTTTCCCTTTAAAGGTATCCGCCGCCAGGAAATAGCAGCGGTCAAAGCCAACGCCTTTTTCCCACTTCCAGATAACGTCGGTTGCGCAGATGTAGCAGTCAAAGCCCGGGTCGTCGGTTTCGATTGTTTTAGCCGTATACGCTTTTTCGGTTTTGCAGTAATATTGATCAATAAATTCTGCAAACCGGTCGTAACGGCGCTCCCGCTCATAAAAAAGCGTTTTCCATTTTTTGAGGCGTTTCTTTTGTTTGGCCGCGTCTTTGGTTGGGTGGTCGATATACCAGAACAGCGGGTGCCTGACATCATAATTTTTAAAGTAGGCCGGATAGTAGTCCAAAATAACGCTGTCGATCCCGTGATCCTGCAAAAATTTCCAGAACGCGTAGGAATGGAGCGGAGAAGCAAAATTTAAAACCTTTGTGTGGGCATTAATCGAGACAATAGCGATTTTCATAGAAAAATCTCCTTCGGGAAATTTAGTTCAAAAAGGCGACTGCTTTTGCCGTTCAGGGTGTGGCCGGAACCAAACGAATTTAGCGTTTCCGCAATTTGGAATCTGTCGAAAAACGGTTGAAATTCGCATTGATTGTACCACAAAACATGGGAGAATACAATATGGAAGCGCAATTTTATTTTGATGAAAAACGCAGGCGTCGCAAGGGTTTTTGCCGATCCCGCGGTCCTTGGGGTTCCCGCGCGGGACTGGGGTATCGCGTCGCTTTTGGCAAAAGAAAAACGCCGAACAGGCTGTTCGGCGTCAGCTCCTCCGTTGCGGAACGATGCGGTCAAAACGGCAAATCGTACTTGGACTGCTTGAGGATCTGTTTTTGGTACAGCGCCTCCACCAATTCGTCCTTGGTGGCGAAAATCAGCATCCGCTTGAGCACGTCGCGGTTTTTATCCAGCTGCATTTTCAGCAGACGCACCAGCTCGATCATCGGCTCGAAATCGTCCTCAAACAGCGGGGCGGGGCTGTCATAGCCGGTAAAGGCGCTGACCTTCTGCACCAAAGCGTCCCGCATGGCCAGGTGTTTGTTGGGGTTTTTCGGCGGGTGGTCAAAGTCATAGCAGTCTTTCACCTCCAGGAAATCTTCCTCCGCAACCTGGTGGAAGAAGCCCTCCATGCCCTCAAACCGGCCGCGGCGATCCTCGTTTTTCAGCATGATGAGCAGTACCGGCGTGCCAAAGGCGGTGCTGGGCAGCGACACATGCAGCCGTGAGGTGACGACGCAGTGGGCGTTATGGTACAGCGCCAGGATACATTTGGCCAGCTTGATCCGGTCCTCCGCGGTAAAGGCGACGGACAGCATCCGGCTGATGTTGTAAACGGGGCGATCTGTCCGCTGCCGCACTTCTTCCACTAAATGGTCCGGCAGGTCGACGCAGAGGACATAGTTGTTGCTGTGCTTTTTGCGGAAATTCGGGTTCCCCTGGAGCGTCATGGTCAAGCAGCCGGAAAAATAGGCCGGCACATCGAGGCTATCCAAAAATTTCTTGGTGGACATATCGCGGCAGCCAACGGGGCCATGGGCGCGCAGATAGTCTATGACCTCCGGCCGGTTGAACTGCTGGCGCTTCTCGGTATACAGGTACATGGAGATGAGCAGCGGGTCGATGTCCTCAGAGGGCGGAAAATGGGCGGGCTGCCACATCCACCAGGCGTTCATAATCAGCTTGACCTTTTGGCCGGCCTGCTCCGTTGGAAGGCGGAATTGGTCGAGGCGCTCCCGATGGCAGTAATAGTCGACTTTCGGGAGGAACCGCATTGCCGCGACGCTCTGCACCTCGTCGCCGATATTTTGGGAAGAATACTTGAGCACGCCGTAAAGCGTTGGCTGCACCTGTGCTGGCGCTGTCGGTTGCGGTTTTTTCAAATCTTTTAATTTTTCAATTCCAAACACAAAGATACACTCCTTCTCAAATGATTGTCGGTTGTTTACGCTTGGCTCATCCGGATGCTCTTTACCATCCTGCGGTACATGTCCTCCAGGCCGACCCTGGCGCGCCAGCCCAGAGACTGGAGCTTGGCGCTGTCCAGCTTGATGACCATCTCCGGATTGTAGCCAAAGGCGCTGATGTCCTCCGGCGTGTCGCAGGTGACGGAGATGCCCGCCTGGGGGAAGGCGCGGCAGACCAGCTCCGCCATTTGCCGGATGGAAACGGCGGTGTCCATGTTGGTCACGTTGTAGGCCTGGCCAGTCTCGCCTTTTGTCAGGATATACAGCAGGGCGCTGACGGCGTCCCCGGTGTAGCAGTAGGTGCGCACCGTGCGGCCCGGCGTGTGGAGGACGATGTCCCGCCCTTCCATGGCGCAGCGGGCGAACTCGGCAAAGACGCGGCCGTCGTCATAGGCCACGCCCGCGCCGAAGGTCTGGGACAAACGGGCGATTTTCACCGGCACGCCGTACTCGGCGGCGTAAGAGGCGCACAGGCACTCCACCATCCGTTTGCCCTCCGAGTAGCTGCTCCGCACGCTCAGCGGGTCCAGGTAGCCATAGCAGTCCTCCCTGACAAATCCGGCGTCCGGCGCTACCGTGCCGTAAACCTCCAGGGAGGACAGGTACAAAAAGCCCTTGACGGCCTTCTCCCTGGCAAGCTCCAGCACATGGGCGGTGCCGTCGATGGCGGTGCGGATGGTTTCGACCGGATGGCTCACAAAGTATTTGGAGCTGGTGGCGCTGGCCCCGTGGATGATGTAGTCCACCTCCATGGGGGCCGAGAGGGGCTGGTCCACATTGCCCAGCAGCAGGGTGACGTCGCCCCGCTCCAGCAGCGGCCCAAAGACCCTGCGGGCCTTTTCCTCGCTGCGGGCCATGGCGACGACGCGGATGGACGCGCCCCGCAGCCGGTTGCAGCAGGCCAGCGCCCTGACTGTTTGGGAGCCGATCAGCCCTGTGGCGCCGGTGACCAGCACGGCGCTGCCCCGCAGGGCTTCCACCAGGGCGTCGTCCGCGGCAATGGCCTCCAGGTCCTCCTGCATGACCGTGTCACGCAGGCACTCAAGCGTGGTTTGTTCCATTGGGATCCCTCCTGTTCGCGGTGTGCCGCCGCCGCGCGCTGTTCATTTTGGACTCCAGGCTGGTGGAGGCCAGGCCAAAGGCCTGCTCGTTCTCCTGATACTGGAGCAGCGCCCGCATGACGTAGACGTCCTCCGGCGTGGTGACCTTGATGTTGCCCCGGTTGCCTGGGACCATGTGGGCCGTTTGGCCCAGGGTCTTGATGATGGTGCAGTTGTCCACCATGTTTTCATAGCGCTCCGGACGGGCGCGGATGGTGTCGTGGGCCTGGATGATGTCCTTTAACAGGAAGCTCTGGGGCGCCTGGGCCGAATAAGTGATCTTGCGGAAGGGGACGGAATCCACTGTCTCGCCGCTCTCGCTGAGCAGGATCGTCTCAAAGCAGGCGGTGCAGGTGATGGCGTTGCCCCAGGCTTTTACGCCGGCGATATTGTTGGCGATGGTGTCGTAGGAGACAAAGGGGCGCACGCCGTCGTGGAGCAGCACGATAGAGTCGGGGGCGTTTTCCGCCTCGATTTGCTTGAGGGCGTTGTAAATGGAATCCTGGGCTGTCTCGCCGCCGGGCATAATGCCGCAAACCTTCGTCAAATGATATTCTTCCACCAGATCCCAAACGTAGTCGATATATTCCTCAATCACGGAGATGTAAATTTTGTCGATCATGTCGTGGTATTGGAACAGCTGCAGGGTATGCACCAGGATCGGCTTGCCGTTGACCTGCAAAAACTGCTTGGGGATGCCGGCGCCCATGCGGACGCCGGAGCCGCCGGAAAAGATGGCTGCGATATTCATAGTCTCCTACCTCCTTTTTCTCAGGTGAGTTGCGCGGTGCTGTGCCGTTGCCCCGCGGGGCGGCCTTCAGGCGACAGGCGCCTCCTCCTCCGTTGTCCCGTCGTCCTCCTCGGTTTCCTCCGGTTCCTCCAGCACCGAGAAGTCCAGGTATTGGAGCGATTCCACCTGGCGCTTCCTTGCGTCGATGGCGTCCAGGATGTCCTGGGGCATTTGCCCCAGCACGATCCAGTCGATGACCCGGTCGGAGGCGTGGCTGTCGATGTGGTCAAAGTGGTGGGCCACATATTCCTCCACCTTTTCATATTCAAAGTCCTTTTGCTCCAAGGCCGTCAGCAGCTCGCCGAAGGTGTAGCACACCTTGCCCGGCGCGGACAGCTCATAATCCCGATGGAACCCGCGGGAGAAGGAATACTGGATCTTGTCGAAGGCAAAGAACAGCATGGGCCGCCGCATGAGGGAATACTCGAAAATGTTGGAGGAATAGTCGGTGATGAGCAGGTCCGTGATGTAAAACAGGTCGTTGATGTTGGGGTAAGCGTTCACATCCAGGAACTTATCCTGATACTGTTCGGCAATGGGTACCGGCTGGCTCACCCAGGGGTGCATTTTGAACAGCACCACATACTCGCCGCCGCACTGCTGATAGAGCCGTTCAAAGTCGATCAGCTCATAGGGGTAGTAGGCGTTGGCCCGGTTTTTGCCCCGGTAGGTCGGCGCGAACAGGATGACCTTTTTCCCCCTGCACATCGGGAATTGCTCATACAGCTCTTTTGTTTTGGCGACGCGGTAATTTTCGTCCAGGTATTCGTCGATCCTTGGCATACCGGTGGGCAGCACACATTCGTCGTTGATGCCCCACACCTCAGAGAAGAAGCAGGCGATGTTCCGGGAGCCGGCGATGCCGTATTTATACTGCCGGTGGGCGCTGGACGGCCCCGGGCAGCCAATATGCCCCCAGCGGCTGTAGCCGGAGGACTTGAAGCCCGCGCCGGCGTGCCACAGCTGGATGACCTCTGTCTTTTCGTTCAGCTTCAGCCAGTCCAGCACAGGGGCGTGGTCGTCCAAAAAGATCATGTCGCTCATGGCCAGCTTTTTGATCAGCGCCATCCAGCTTTTTTGCGATTGGGGCTGGGATGTGGCCATGCGGGCGGAGGAGATCAGGTTGTATTCCTTGTCCAGCCCGCGGGCGATCATCCGGTCCCGCACCGCCGTCAGGTTGGAGCCTAAGCGGTCGCTCTGCTCGGTGAGGAACAGGATCGTCTTTTTGCCGCTATGCTCCTTCCCCGCCGCGTGGTAGTACAGCCGCCGCAGGAACGGACGGGAGTGCTTTTTCTTGAATTTTTGCTTCATCTTCTGCACGCGGGAAACGCGCTCGGCGTTTTCCGCCGGCGGCGCGGGCGGGCCTTTCTTTTTCGGCACGCCGGGAAAATCCATGCCCGTCCGCTTGGCGCACAGGCAGTGCATGATAAAGGGCAGGTCCTCCTCGCCCTCCCGCACCAGGAAGGTGACGGTGTAGACCTTGCTCCGGCCGCCGAACAGGAAGGAGCGGGAACGGTCCTCCAGCAGGGCGGTGTAAGACGGCTCGACCACGGCGGTGGCCAGGATATGCTCCCCCTGGCAGACCACGATGGAATAGGTGCCGACCGGCAGGCAGCGGATGTCGCCGGGGTTGGTCAGGTTCAGGGTCAGGCGGTAAATGCCCCCGTCCAGGATTTTTGTGTTGAATTGGGCCTTGGCGCTGTAAAGGCCGTTGACCGCGTAAAATTGAAGCGGGGACTCCCGGTCCGCGCCGGGCGCGAATTCCAGCTTCAGGTCGATGGAAACGATGATGCGCTCCCAGTGGATTCCGACCACCGTTGCCGTGACAAGGCGGTCGTTGATGCAGTTAATCATTCTTTCACCTCATGTGAGAACGCCAGCCGCGCCATGCGCGATGGAAAGCCAGGCGGCGCGGCCCGCGTATAGAATACGCAATATATCGTTATCATAGCATACGGCGGCCGCTTTTACAAGTGGCAGTTCTGTGAGAACGGCACGGCGGCGCGCGGCAACGGCGCTTTTTTGGAAGCGGGCGGGGGCAGCGCCCCAAAATGACGGAGCGGCGGGCGATTCCTGCAAAAACAGAAAGCGGCTGTCGAAAAAAATTTTTTCTTCCCGCCGGCGCCCGTTTGCACAAAAAATACGCTTTATTCTACGCCGCGGCGGTAAAGCCCCCGTGTAAAGGGCATTTTTAAAGGGCGGCCCTGTTGGTACGCCGCCAAAATTTCGTCAGTTTCGACAGAGTTTTCAACAGTGAATTGCAGGGTCAGGAAGTCCAGCGCCTGCAATTCGGCCAGTTTGTCGCTCCAAACCAGCGGGACGCTGTTGTAGATGGAGCTGCACCCCGCGCGGCATTGAATGGGGAACACAGCGCCCTTCCGGTCGGTGATGGCGGCGGGGCGCTGGCCGCCGTTGTTTTCGCAGCCGTGGCAGCCGTCGGGATGGTTGGCGGCAGGGCAGTTGCGGGTCAGCATCAGGGGCAGGCGCCCGTAGGCGACCAGGCCGCGGGGCGCCGTACCGCCAAGGCGCGCCGCCTGCGCGAGGGTCATCTCGCAGGAAAGCTCCACATCAGCCACGCCGAGGGATTCCAAAAAGGCAACGGCCTGGCTGTTGGTCACGTTGAGGGAGAAGCCGCCGTGGATTTCCATGCCGGCCTCTTGCAGCAGGGGGACCCCGCCAATGTTGCCGGTCCAGCCGTGGGCAATGCCCAGGGCGGCGGCACGCCGCAGCTGCGCGCGGACAGACGCCTCCTTGCCGAACATCCCTCTTGGCAGGGCCACGCCGAGGGGGAACCCCCGCTCCAGCAGCTCCCGCAGCACGGCTTCTTTGGTAAAGAGGGGGACAAAGACCAGCGCGCAGCCTTTTGCCCGATCCGGGATGTCTGCGGCGGCCACTTTAGAGAAGCTGGCGCGCAACGTTTGCCGGCCGGGGGTGTGGGGCGCCGCTGCTGTGCCTGCCTTGGCGAACGGGATGGGCGGCCGGTCCCGCCGCAGGGCGCTGAGCTGTTCCAGCCCCTCCCGCCGCAGCTCGTTGAGGGCGGCGATCGGCAGGGCCGCCGCAGGGTCGATCTCGCTTGCATAGTGGCTGACGGTAAACACGGTGCCGCCGGTCTTTTTCAGCTGGGCTTCGCAGCGCTCCGGCTCCAGCGGGCGGCTGACGGCGGTTTCCACCATGGCGCCGGCGACGGCGATCTCCTGCGTACCGTCGCTGAGCGAGAGGGCGGCGGGGCGGCCCGGCACGGCGGAAAACCCCATGGAAATCGGCACCCGTTGGGTTTCCTTTTGATAAAGGCGGCGCAGCGAGGCGAGTACCTCTCTGGAAGCGCCGGTCACGTCCTCATAGGTGCGGGTGCCGAACATTTCGATCCCCAGCTTGCCGTCCGGGTAGCCGCTGGTAAAGCCGGAGCGGGAGAACACCGATTCCAGGTTTTGCAGTAGTTCGGCGGGGAGGGGCTTTCCGTCGGCGGCCAGGCGGCAGGCTGCCGTGGCGGCGGCGACGTATTCCGGCCGCTTCATGCGCCCCTCGATCTTGCAGGAGTCCACGCCGGCCTCCCGCAGGGCGTCCAGCCGCTGGATCATGGAGAGGTCCTTCAGGCTCAGGTCATAGCCGGTGCCGCCCTTTGCCCGGAAGGGCAGGCGGCAGGGCTGGGCGCACAGGCCACGGTTGCCGCTGCGGGAACCAAGGGCCGCGCTGAAATAGCATTGGCCGGAGACGCACATGCACAAGGCTCCGTGGACAAAATGCTCCAGTTCCACGCCGGTGGCGCCGGAGATCTCCCGGATCTCCGGCAGGGAAAGCTCCCTGGCGAGCACAATGCGGGCAGCGCCCCGCTCCGCCAGCAGTTTTGCGCCGGCCGGCGTGTGGATAGACATCTGGGTGGAGCAGTGAAGGGGCAGCGCCGGCGCTGCCTGCCGCGCCAGGGAGAACAGCCCCCAGTCCTGCACGATGAGGGCGTCCACCGGCAGGGAGCAGGCGTATTCCACCAGCTCCAGGGCCGCGGGCAGCTCGCGGTCGAACAGGACGGTGTTGACGGCCAGATGCACCGCCACGCCGGCCAGATGGCAGTATTCCACCGCCTCCCGCAGCTGTTCCCGCGAGAAATTCTGGGCGTTGCCCCTGGCGCTGAAGTGTTCCGCGCCCAGATACACGGCGTTGGCGCCGCTGCGCACGGCGGCGATGAGGGCTTCCATGGAGCCGGCGGGCGCCAGGATCTCCAGGGCTTGGTTGGTCGGCTGCATTGCGGCCCCTCCTTGCTTCACAGTATGGTTCCACCTTCATTGTAGCACATTCCTTCAAAAAGAAACAACGCCTTTTTGATGGAACAGAACTGCGGCCGGTTTTGTAATATAAGGCAAAGGGGAGCGCATAAGATGTGCATTTTGACCAAAGATCAATTGGGAAGGGCAATTTCACCAGTTGGCAACAGAACCGGCGGACGCAAAAATTGGATTTTGTGCAACATACACAAAAATCAGGGGGTTTTACGCGATAGGAGAAAGGGGAATCATTGGAAAATGGAAAACAGAAAAAAGCAAGGCGTTCCCTTGCTATTTAGGGGGTTTGCACGATTTTTTTGAAATATTTCCATTACGGTTGAAATCTCCGGAATTTTGATGTATAATGACAATACTTTCAATTAACATGAGTGCAAGTTGTATGCGGGCCGCCGCGTACTTTTTAATTTATCAGGATATGGAGGATTTTTGCAGTTATGAATTATAAGCAACCTGTCGAAGACATTCAGGCGCAAATTGAAGCAACGTTGGAGCAGACCTTTGGGATCGACCTGGCCCATGCGACCCATCAGGAGATCTACAAGGCCGTGGCTATGATCGTCCGTTCCATGATGGCCAAGGGCAGAGCGGAAAATAAAAAGCTCACCGACGAGACGCACTCCAAGCAGGTGTACTACCTGTGCATGGAGTTCCTCATGGGCCGCTCCCTGAAAAACAGCCTGTTCAACCTGGGCATCGAGCACGATTACCGCGCGGCCCTGGACGGCCTGGGGATCAATATCGACGAGATCTATGAGGAAGAGCCGGACGCGGGCCTGGGCAACGGCGGCCTGGGCCGCCTGGCGGCCTGCTTCCTGGACGGGCTGGCGACCGACGGCTATCAGGCGACGGGCTATTCCCTGCTGTATGAATACGGTATTTTCCGCCAGAAGCTGGTGGACGGCTGGCAGACCGAGCTGCCCGACTTCTGGCTGC
>CAZFHQ010000002.1:0-28468 GCA_964519325.1 uncultured Clostridium sp. | reverse complement strand
AGGAGCGGATGGCCGTCGTCCTCGACCCGAAGGATGTGGACACCTTCATTGCGGAGGCGAAGAAGGAGAACCTGAACGCGCAGGTCGTTGCCACTGTGACCGCTGACCCAAGGCTGAAAATGACATGGCGCGGCGACCAGATCGTGGATCTGAGCCGTGCGTTCCTCAATACAAACGGCGTGACCCAGAAGGCAAGCGCCTATATCACAGCGCCGAACCCAGAGGACAACTACCGCAATCAGATTCCGGAGTGTTTGCAGGGCAAGTCCATCGGGGCAGCGTTCCAGGACAACCTGGCCCGTCTGGAGGTCGCTTCCCAGAAGGGCCTGGTGGAGCGGTTTGACGCGTCCATCGGCGCGGGTACTGTGCTGATGCCCTTTGCCGGCAAATATCAGCTGACGCCGGAAGAAGCCATGGTAGCAAAAATCCCGCTGGAGCAGGGCGAGACAGACGACGCCACCGTGATGGGTTACGGGTACATTCCGGGCATCGCGCGGTTCAGCCCCTTCCACAGCGCCGCCTATGCCGTTGTGGAGAGCGTTTCCAAGCTGGCGGCTGTCGGCGCGGATCCGCTGAAGGCAAGGCTGACCTTCCAGGAGTATTTCGAGCGTCTTCGTGACGAGGCAAAGCGCTGGGGCAAGCCGACCGCGGCGCTGCTGGGCGCGCTCACTGCCCAGCTGGGCCTTGGCTTGCCGGCCATCGGCGGCAAGGACAGTATGTCCGGCTCCTTTGAGAGCCTCGACGTTCCGCCAACGCTGGTCAGCTTTGCCGTGGGCATGACCAAAGCGAGCAAGACCATCTCCGCCGCCTTTACCAAAGCCGGTTCCAAGGTGGCATATCTCCCCCTGCCGGAGGAGGCGGACACCCTCCTGCCGAATTGGGAGAAGCTGAAGGCGTACTACGCCGCCGTTCACCAGATGATGGAAAACGGCAGCATCCTGTCCGCTTCTGTCGTCAAGGAAGGCGGCGTGGCGGCAGCCGTGGCAAAGATGTGCTTCGGCAACGGCATCGGGTTTGCCTTTGACGCGGGCGTCCGCTGCCCTGAGCTGCTGTTCACGCCAAAGAGCGGCGCGCTTGTGGTGGAGCTGCGCGATGACGCGGCCGTCGGCGCCGCGCTGGAGCCGGTCATCCTCGGTGTGACGAGCGAGGCAAAAGCCATCGCCATTGACGATGTTGCGCTGTCTCTTGAGACACTTTGCGCCGGTTGGATGAACACCTTAGAGCCAATCTTCCCATCGAAGGCAGAGGAAACGCCGATCAGCCGTGAGATCCCGCTGTACGCCGAGCGGAGCGGTAAGGCGCCGGCGATCAAGGCGGCCAAGCCGCGGGTGTTTATTCCGGTATTTCCAGGCACCAACTGTGAGGTTGACACTGCCCGCGCATTTGAACAAGCAGGCGCGCAGCCGGAGATCCTGGTGGTCAAAAACCTGACCTCTGCTGACATAGAGGAAACGATCGAGCACATTGCCCGTGCGGTTTCCAAGGCGCAGATCGTCATGTTCCCCGGCGGCTTCTCCGGCGGCGACGAGCCGGACGGCTCCGGCAAATTCATCGCGACCACCTTCCGCAACCCGAAGATCGCGGAGGAGATCACCAAGCTGCTGGAGCAGCGGGACGGCCTGATGCTGGGCATCTGCAACGGCTTCCAGGCGCTCATCAAGCTGGGCCTGGTGCCATACGGCAAGATCACCGAGCTGGCCGAGACTTCCCCGACGTTGACCTTCAACAAGATCGCCCGCCACGTTTCCAGAATGGTTTACACCAGGGTGACCTCTGTCAAGTCCCCATGGCTCTCCGGTGTGGCGGCCGGCGACGTCCACTGTGTGCCGGTGTCCCACGGTGAGGGCCGCTTTGTGGCCGATGAAGCGATGCTGGAGCGGCTGATCGCCAACGGCCAGGTGGCGACCCAGTACACCACGCCGTGCGGCAAGGTGAGCAGCGAGATCGAGTGGAACCCCAACGGTTCTGTCTGCGCCATCGAGGGCATCACCAGCCCGGACGGCCGCGTCTTTGGCAAGATGGCCCACTCGGAGCGGAAGGGACGCGATCTATACAAGAATGTCCCAGGCGACAAGGACCAGAAGATTTTTGAGTCCGGCGTCAGGTACTTTCAATAATCTTAGCGATTTGAAATCCATAGCAATATGAAATTCATAGCGCTATAAATAACATTGTAAAAAAGAAACACTCGGCAAGGCTGCCCGCCCGCCGGGTGTTTTTTGTTGCTCTTTACGCTTCTGCCGCCTGCCAGCAGGGGTTACCGCTCGCTGACAAAATAGCTTTCTCCATAAAAGATCATATCGTCCAAATCTTCGCCGAAGTCCAGAAAGCTGAACAGGCACCAATACAGCGCATCGTCCAGATGAAGCAGTTCGGGGCAGCATCGCCGGGAAATATACATTTGCAAAGCCCCCTTTTCCCAATATCGCTCTAGTATTCTATGCGGCTGTGTTCCATAAAATTACAGTTTGATGAACAATGCGCCGAGACGGTTGACTATTGTTTTTCAGAGGCATATAATGGAAAGCAGATCGTCAACGATCCGGCGCGGCGGAGCCGGCTGGAACTGAAAAAATGGAGATTGCATATGAACGAGTTTTTGAAGCGGACCTGGGCGGAGATCAACCTGGACGCCCTGCAAAATAATTACGAGGTGATCCGCCGCGCGGTCAAACCGGAAACGGAGATCTGCTGGGTCGTCAAGGCGGACGGCTATGGCCACGGCGCTGTCTTTGTCGCGCGCACGCTGGAGGAGCTGGGCGCCAGGTGGTTTGCCGTTTCCAACATTGAGGAGGCGGAGCAGCTCCGCAGCGGCGGCGTCACCGGCGCGATTTTGATTCTGGGCTATACGCCGCCCTCCATGGCGGAAAAGCTGAGCCAGATGAACATTTCCCAGGCGGTGTTCTCCATGGATTATGCCAGGGAGCTGGCAGCGTGCGCTGAGCAGGCCAACGTGACGGTGAAGGTGCATGTGAAAGTGGACACCGGCATGAGCCGCATCGGGTTTTTGTATCAGGACAGCAGGCGGGACAAGGGCAGCATCGACGAGATCGAGTCGGTTTGCCGGCTGGAGCATCTGGAGCACGAGGGGATCTTCACCCACTTTGCCGTGGCGGATGACGGCGCGGCGGGCAGCGGCTACACGCAAAAGCAGTTCCGGTGCTTTCTGGACGCGGTGGAGAAGCTCCGGCAGCGGGGCGTCACCTTCCGGTATCGCCACAGCGCCAACAGCGGCGCGGTCTGCGATTACCCGGAGACGCACCTGGACATGGTGCGGCCCGGCATCATTATTTATGGCTTGCATCCCTCTGGGGCCATTCACAGCAAGCTGCCCTTGCGGCCGGTCATGGAGCTGAAAACGGTGATCTCCATGCTGAAAACCGTGGAGCCGGACACGTCGGTCAGTTACGGCAGGGTGTTCACAGCCAACCGCAGGACAAAGCTGGCGACCGTACCCATCGGCTACGCGGACGGCTATCCCCGCAAGCTCCATGACAACGCGGATATGCTGGTGTGCGGCAAGCGGGCCAGGGTGGTGGGCCGGGTTTGTATGGACCAGCTCATGCTGGATGTGACCGACATTGACGGCGTGGAGACCGGAATGACAGTGACGGTGTTCGGCAAGGATGGGAACGAGGTCATTTCTGTTGACGAGCTGGCCGAGCGCAACGGCACCATCAACTATGAGATGGTTTGCATTGTGGGCAAGCGTGTCCCGCGGATTTTTCTGCGCGGCGGCAAAACAGTGGGCAGTCTTAACTATATTTGCCCCACAGATTAAGTTATTTTTCCAAAATCCCTTGACAATATTACTAAAATATGCGAGAATATATTTAACAGAAATTGCAATCAGAATATTGGTGAAGTATTGGTAACGCACATCCTCCATTGGATGATAACGAACAACACAAGTCTCTGAACACACTTTGAACAGACTTTGTTATCATTTAAAGGAGGATTTTTTATGCCCAGAAACAAATTCCAGGACGTCATTTTCACCATCATTATGGTCATCCCCATGGTCTACGGGATGATCGTCTACAACATTGCTATCAGCGTTGGCGGGATGCACAGCTTCATCCTGCTGGAGGCCTTTAACGAGCTGTATATCATGGCGCCCATCGCCTTTGTCATCGAGGTGCTCATCGTTGGCAGGGTTGCCCAGTGGGGGATGAAGCGCACCCTCGACGTGCGCCGCGCCCAGCCGTTTCTCATCACCATGGTGATTTCGGGCATCACGCTGGCCATCATGTGTCCGGTGATGAGCTTCTTCGGCACGCTGTTCTTCAAGGACTACAACGGCGATTTCTTTGCCGTTTGGCTGCAAACGGCGGCGCTGGCCTTCCCAATGGCATTTTTCTGGCAGTTCTTTTACTGCGGGCCAGTCGCGCGGTTTATTTTCCGTCTTATTTTCGGCAAGCGGAACAAGGCCCTGGACGAGGCCATGGCAGCCCAGCGGGCAGAGCAGGAAAACGAGCAGACACACGCATAAAATAGAATTTGAGCAAAGCAAAAGGAGCGGGATTACCGCTCCTTTTTTATGTGTTTATGTGTCCATTATTATTATTGAGATGATGCGGGACCTGAACAAGAGGCCGCTGCTCCAGGAATGTGGAAAGCGCAGCCGAAAGAGCCGAACTACCGTTCAAACGGAATGGAAACAAATAATGTCTCGGCAACCCCTTGACAGGGTACCCCACGATGAAACAGTCTGCCGGACTGTTTATCTCCCTTCCTGATCTTTTTTGGAGGGCGTTTCGCAGGCTGCGGCCTGCGAGGAAGGGGCGCTGCCCCTCCCATCCCCGCCACCTTTGAAAAGGTGGACGAAACTTTTGCGCTGGTGCGATTCGGGGGCTGCTCCCGTTATTATGCGCGGTTGTGTAAGCGGGGAACAGGAACAGCTTCTCCCCCGCGTGTGAGAAACGGGTGTCCGCCCTTGCGGGCCGGCCTAGAACTCTTTGGGGATAAAGCCGATTTTTTTCATGACCTTGCGCAGCGTTTTGGCAGAGAGGTACAAGGCTTTCTGCGCGCTTTCCGTGTAGCACTTTGTCAGGTAGGCTTTGTCCTGCATCAGCTTGCCAAAGCGTTCCTGAATTGGGCGCAGGGTTTCCACAACGGCCTCGCCGACAGCTGCCTTAAAATCGCCGTAGCCCTTGCCCTCGAACTCGGCGGCGATCTGGTCGGCGGTCTTGCCGGTCACGCAGCCGTAAATGCCAATCAGGTTGTTGATGCCGTCCTTGCCCTCGCCGACATAAACGCCGCCCTCGCTGTCAGTCACAGCGCGCTTAAATTTTCGCATGACGTCCTCCGGCTTGTCCAGCATGCCGATCCAGCCGTTGGCGTTTTCGTCGGATTTGGACATCTTGCGGGTCGGGTCCTGGAGGGACATGACCCGCGCGCCGGTGGAGGCAATGTACGGCTCCGGCACAGTGAAGGTGGGGCTGTATACCCCGTTGAACCGCTCCGCAATGTTGCGGGCCAGTTCCAGGTGCTGCTTTTGGTCGTCGCCTACCGGCACCATGTCCGCCTGATAAAGCAGAATGTCCGCCGCCATCAGGCTGGGGTAGGCAAACAGGCCCACATTGATGTTGTCGCTGTGCTTTTGGGATTTGTCCTTGAACTGGGTCATGCGGGAAAGCTCGCCAAACTGGGTGTAGCAGTTGAGGATCCAGGCCAGCTCAGCGTGGGTTTGTACCTGGCTCTGGATAAAGAAGGGGCTTTTTTCCGGATTGATGCCGCAGGCCAGCAACAGGGCGTATGCCTCGATGGTGTTCTTGCGGAAGGCGGCCGGATCCTGCCGGACGGTGATGGCGTGCAGATCCGCAAGGGCAAAGATGCAGTCGTAGTCGTCCTGGAGCTTGATCCAGTTTTGCAGCGCGCCCAGGTAGTTCCCCAGGGTGATGGTGCCGCTGGGCTGAATGGCGCTGAAGATGGTTTTCTTTTGGGGCGGCTGGGCTGCGCCGCCATTGATCGCTGTCATGCTGTCTCCTCCTGTGCTTTATTTGGCCAGCATTTCTTTTGCAAGCTGGCCGAGAATCTCCACGCCCTTGACGATGTCCTCGTCGGTCGGGGTGGAAAAGTTCATGCGGAACGACTGGCAGGGCGCCGTTTCATCGGTGAGGAAGGCGTTCCCCGGCACCACGCAGACCTTGCGCTGTACTGCCGCGCTGCAAAATTCCATCATGTCGATGGCGTCCGGCAGGGTACACCAGACGAACAGGCCGCCCTCCACCTTTTTGTGGGTGACGCCCAGTGGGGTCAGGTGCTTTTCGATTTGCTCCAGCATCAGGGAAGATTTCTTGGTGTAAATCTGGACCAGGTTTTGCAGGTGCGCTTCATAGTCATACTGGTTGATGTATTCATCGCAGATGATCTGGGACAAAATGGTGGTATGTACGTCGCTGCACTGCTTGCCCACGATCATTTTCTGCATCAGCGCTTTTGGCGCGATGGCATAGCCCACCCGCAGGCCGGGCGAGATAACCTTGGAGAAGGTGCCGGCGTAGATCACGATGCCGTCCTCGTCCATCGACTTGATATTGGGAAGGAACTCGCCGGAGACCCGCAGGTCGCCATAGGGGTTATCCTCCAGGATGATGACGTTGTGCTTTTTGGCCAGGGCGTAGACGCCTTTCCGCTTTGCCAGGCTCATGGTGATGCCGGAGGGGTTCTGGAAGTTGGGGATCACATAGAGCAGCTTCGCGCCGGGATTTTCTTCCATGGCCTGCTCCAGGGCCTCCAGATTGATGCCGTCGTCGTCCATTGGTACGCCGCGCAGCACGGCGTTGTAGGAGCGGAAGGTATTCAGAGAGCCGATGAAGGTGGGCGCCTCGCACAGCACCACATCGCCCTCATTGCACAGCACCTTGGTGGCCAGGTCCATCACCTGCTGCGCGCCGGTGGTGATGATGAGCTCATCCAGCTCCTCTTTAAAAGAGTGGTGCTTGTTTGCCATATATTGTTTTAGCGTCTTGCGCAGGGGCGGGTAGCCCTCGGTATAGTTGTACTGCAACGCGCCAATGGGGTTCTTTTTCAGAATCGCATCGGAAATTTTTGTAATTTCTTCCGTGGGGAACGCCTCCGGCGCGGGGTTCCCCGCGGAGAAGGAGATCACAGTTGGGTCAGAGGAATATTTGAGGATCTCTCTGATCACAGACGGTTTTAACGAGGACACACGGTCCGCCAGTTGATAATCCATGGTATTGTTCTACTTCCTTTAATCTGAATTTCAGTTGACTGATGTTGCTGCGCCGAGCGCATATCAAATTTATTTTAGCACAAACAGCGGCGGGAATCAATCAGCCGGACGGTGAAAAGAAAATAAATCCATTTCCCCGCACGGCTCTCCATTTCCCGGTGCGATGATACAGGAGGGGAGCGGAGCGGGGCTCTTTCGCAGGACGCGCCGCCACAGACAGACAAAAACTCACAAAATAGTACAGCGAGTTGTGACAAAAGTTTCCTTATACTATAAGTATACTAAAGATAAGGACAAGCTTTGCCGACGGCCATTGGGAACGGAAAAGGACCCTGGCGCTTCCCTTGCGGCCCAGCCGCTGCCCAACAGGCAAAGCCTTGTCCGGGACGATAAAAATTAGGAAACGGGAAAGGAAAGTAGTATGAAAGAGAGAGCGGTCCCAAAACGATTTGCGGAATCAGGCGAATGGCTCCGCAAAAAATGGATGGAGTCGGCGGCGCTGCAAAAGGCAGTGCTGCACGGCGCCTACTTTACCGCCGGGCTGATTTGCGCCAGAGGAGTAGTCTTTGGCAGGCACGCGCCCTTTGGCGTTGCAGCGGCGGCAGGCTGCCCCAGAGGCGCTATGTGGGCCACCGCACTGGGCAGCGCCGCGGGCTATTTGATCCCCGGCGCGGTGCAGCCCTCCGGGCGGTACCTGGCCGCGCTGTTCCTGCTGGTGGTGCTTCGCTGGACCTTGGGGGAAATGGCACGGATCAAGGACAGCCTGCTGTTTGGTCCGGCCATTGCCTTCGTTCCGGTGCTGCTCACCGGGGCATCCCAGGCCATCTTGGACGGGTCCCCCGCGCAGACATGGATCTTATACATCACGGAATCGGTGCTGGGCGCCGGTACGGTGTATTTTTTCACCCAGACCAGCCGGGTCATCCTGGAAGGCAAGCCGCCGGGCGCTTTGAGCCAAAGCGAGCTGACCTGCGTTATCCTGTCCCTGGGCGTGGTGATCCTGTCCCTCTCGACCGTGCAGATCGGGGTCATCTCCCTGGGGCGCGTGGCGGCAGTGCTGATGATTTTGTTCTCCTGCCAATATGGCGGCGTGATCGGCGGCAGCCTCTCCGGCATTGTGGCCGGAGCCATGTTTGGGCTGGCGACGTCCGGCATTAACGGGATCTCCGGCGCGCTGGCCTTTGCGGGATTGATCGCCGGCCTGTTTGCCCCGCTGGGGCGTGTAGCTGCGGCGGTCGCCTTTGTGGTGGCCAATGGGATCGGCAGCCTGCAGGTGGGCAGCTTTACGGCGGTCATGAACGGCATCTATGAGGTCATGGCGTCCTCGCTGATCTTTGTGATCTGGCCGCGAAAGACCGGCAGCAGGCTGGCGGCAGTGTTCCGGCAGCCGGTGCAGCTGGCCCAGAGCGGAGGGCTGCGCCGCGCGGTGGTCATGCGGTTGGGCGTGGCGGCGGAGGCGCTGGAGAACGTTTCGGAATCGGTGGAGGCCGTTTCGGAACGGCTGAACCAGGTGGATACCACAACCATCGAAAGCGTATACCGCAAAACGATGGAAAGCGCCTGCGAAAGCTGTACCGGAAGAGCGCTGTGCTGGGGCGTTGCCAAAAGGGAGACTGCCGCGGTGTGCCAGGCCATGACGGAAACCCTGCGGGTGGAGGGGCGGATCACCAGGGAGGATCTGCCGGAATCCATTGCCGGGCGCTGTGCCAAACAGGACAGCCTGGTGGAGGCGGTGAACCGCAACTATCAGGCGTATCTGGCAAGGGAATCGGCGGAGCGCAAGCTGCGGCAGGTGCGGGCGGTCGTCACCGACCAATTTGCCACCACGGGCAGGCTGCTGCGGGACATGGCGACCGAACTGAAGCTCTATGAAAAATTCGACACGGCGATGGCAAGGAAAATCAACGGGGTATTGCATGACTGCGCCATCACGCCTGTTGATGTAAGCTGCAAAATCAATAAGGAAGGACGGATGCTGATCGAAATTGAAACGCTCATCATGGACCGGCATAAGCTGACAAAGGCGTCGCTGCTGCGGGGGATCGCCCGCGCGGCGGGGCGGGAATTCGGCTTTCCCTGCGTCAGCGTGTCCGGCGAAAAGTGCCACTTTCAGATGGCAGAGAAGCCGCTTTACAAGGCGGCTTTCGGGGTGGCGCAGCACAGCTGCAAAAATGCATCTCTCTGCGGTGATAGCTGTGTGTGCTTTGACGACGGCACAGGCAAACAGATCGCGATCATCAGCGATGGAATGGGTACAGGAGGCAGGGCGGCAGTGGACGGCGCGATGGCGTCTGGCATTATGGCCAAGCTGATCCAGGCAGGGGTCGGCTTTGACTGCGCCCTGAACATCACCAATTCGGCGCTGATGGTCAAGTCCGGCGCGGAGACGCTGTCCACGCTGGATGTCGCTGCGATTGATCTGTTTACCGGCGAAATCCAGCTGATGAAGGCAGGGGCGCCGATCAGTTATGTGCGCAAGGGCGATGCAGTTCACCGCCTGGACGCCATCTCCCTGCCGGTTGGGATCCTGGAAGAAGCTGTTTTTTGCAAAACGTCCGCACGGATTGGCGAAGGTGACCTGCTGGTCATGTTCTCTGACGGGGCAGTTGCCGCGGGAGAGGAGTGGGTAGCCCAGGTCATTAAAACCTGGAAAGGGAGCGAGCCAAGCCAGCTTGCCAACCTGATCGTGGAAAAGGCGGCGCAATACCGCGCCGACGGGCGGGATGACGACATTACAGCGCTGGTCATCCGGCTGTCGCCAAGAGCATCTGGATTACAATAGAACCCCCATAACGCAAGCAGCGTCCGGCGCCTGAGGCCGAACGCTGCTTTTGCATGATTTGCCATGCGGGTTGTTGTTCAGATCATGCCGCAAGGCGCGGCCTTACGGGAAACCCCCTCCAGGGAAGGAGGGGGTTGCGTTCTTTCCGCATGTTATAGCTGAAAAACGATCCCCGCCGCCGCGCCGGCTAAAATAAACACGATCGGGTGGAGCTTTTTCAGGAAAATGGCGGCGGCCAGAATAATGGCAAACAAAATAATGCCGCCGATATTCAGCGTCTGATACCACGGCACAGCGCCAAATAAATCTGTGTGGAACAGGGAGAGCAGCAGCACCTGGAGCATCGCGCCGGCGATCATGGCGGCGGAGGCGGGACGCAGCCCGTAGAACGCGTCGTCTACCAGCTTGCTGGAGCGGAACTTCTGCATGAATTTTGAGATAACGCAGATGATGATCACCGACGGGAATACCAGGGAAAAGGTGGAGATGAGCCCGCCCAGCACACCGCCGGCGTTAAAGCCGGCATAGGTGGACATGTTGATGCCGATGGGGCCGGGCGTGGACTCGGAGACGGCGATCATGTCCGTCAGCTGTTCCGGTGTGAACCATGGCTGCGTTTCCGCCAGATCCATCAGGAACGGGATGGTCGCCATGCCGCCGCCAATGGCAAACAGGCCGACCTTGAAAAATTCATAAGCCAATGTCAGGTACGTCATGATGATTTCCCCCTTTTCGCTTTCCAGTTGCGCTGGATGATCCGGGCGACGATGCCGACGATTGCCGCGCCGACAATGATATAAATGGAAGAAATGTTGAGAAATACCATGGCGCAGAAAGCGGCGATCAAGATCAGAACCGTAATAAGATCGACGATGCCCTTGCGTGCCAGCTTGTAGATGGAAACGGCAACCGTGGCGCACACGGCGATCCGGACACCGTTAAAGGCGTGCTGCACGACGGCGTAATCGGCAAAATGATTGAAGAACGCCGCGAGCACCAGAATGATGATGATCGACGGCGCGATCACTCCCAGTGTAGCGGCGATAGCCCCAGGGATCTTCCTTTTCTTAAAGCCAATAAAGGTGGCTGTGTTGACGGCGATAACGCCCGGCGTACATTGCCCGATGGCGTAATAATCCATCAGTTCTTCTTCGGTGGCCCAGCCCCGCTTTTCCACAACCTCTTTTTGGAGCAGGGGCAGCATGGCATAGCCGCCGCCAAAGGTGAACGCGCCAATGCGGGCAAAGGTTAAAAATAAGGTGAGACATAGCTTCATGGCATACAGATCCTAACTTAGAAAAATTATGGTTTATCTTCCATCATATACCCATCATTCTAAAAAGTCAAATCTTCCAAACGGCCGGAACAGAAGGAAACCAGGGACATTCCGGCGGGTTTGCCCGAATTCAGCGTTTTTCTGTAATAGAAATAAAAAATCCGCCAGGGCATTGCGCCCCAGCGGACAAGATATGGATTTACTGCATTTCCTGGCTTTGGTCGATGATGGCGCCGGTGTTTGCGTCGATCTCAAATTCATACTCCACATTGTTGTTGTAAATTTCGATCTCGTAAACGGCGCGGCCGTCATCGTAGTCCAGGTTGTTTTTCACCACGGTGCCGCCGGAGATGCCAGCGGCGTTTTGCGCGATGGACAGCGCTTCGTCAGCGCTGATGGAAGCGGAGGCGCCGGAGCTGCTGTTGGTGACTGCCTCCTGCTTCTGCTCCAGAATATCGCCGGTCGCGGCGTTGATCTCGAACTCAAACTTTTGGCCGCCGCCCACCAGCTCAATGTCATACACATAGATACCGGTGTCGTAATCCAGCGTGCATTTCACAACGGTGGCGTCGCTGGCGTTGGCAGCGGTGATGGCGATCTCTTGCGCTGCCTCAGCGGTGATGTCGCCTGTGGCGGAGCCGTCGTCAGAGGTTGTGCCTGTGCTTGCGGACGCATCGTCTGCCGCCGCGCCGCTTTCCGCCGCGGAGGACGTATCGTTTGTGACAGCGCTGGTATCGGTGCTTTCAGATTCGCTGCCGCAGCCGGCCAGCATTGCGGCGCACAGCATGGCGCCCGCGCAGAAAACTGCAAGTTTTTTCATGGTCATTCTCCTTCATACCATCATGTTAAATTTTGTGTTGTTCATTCATATGGCGTTCGCACCCCAGAATATACGGGATCCGGCGCCGGAGGCTTCCCGTAGCAATAACGCGGGGGCCTCCTGTTTTATTGCAGAGTAAGGAAAAGTTGTCACAGGTTGTCGGCAATCTCTTCTTCCGGCTCAAACTGGCTGTTGTAGAGGGTAGCGTAGAAGCCGCCCTGCTCCATCAGTGTGTCGTGGCTGCCCTGCTCCACAATGTCGCCGTCCCGCATGACAAGGATCAGGTTGGCGTTGCGGACGGTGGACAGCCGGTGGGCGATAACAAAGCTGGTCCGGTCCTTCATCAGGTTATCCATGGCCTTTTGGATGAGGATTTCTGTTCGGGTGTCGACAGAGCTGGTCGCCTCGTCGAGGATCAGGATCTGCGGGTTCGCCAGAAAAGCACGGGCGATGGTGAGCAGCTGCTTTTGCCCCTGGGAGACATTGCTTGCGTCCTCGTTCAGCTCCATCTCATAGCCGTTGGGCAGGGTGTGGACAAAGTGATCCACCTGGGCGGCTTTGGCCGCGGCGTAGATCTCCTCATCGGTGGCGTCCAGCTTGCCGTAGCGGATATTCTCTTTGATGGAGGCGTTGTAGAGCCAGGTGTCCTGGAGCACCATGCCAAAGAGGGAGCGCAGGTCGTCCCGGGTGAAGTCCCGGATATCGTGGCCGTCGATGCGGATCGCGCCGCCGGTTACATCATAGAACCGCATCAGCAGCTTGATCATGGTGGTTTTGCCGGCGCCGGTCGGGCCGACAATGGCGATCTTCTGGCCAGGGCTTACGCTGGCGGAGAAGTCCTTGATGACGATGCGTTCCGGATTGTAGCCGAAGCGGACATGGTCAAACTCTACGCTGCCCTTTATGGCGATCCCGTTCTGGTCGCTGCCGCGGGCCAGCCGTATCGGGGCGTCGGTGTCCGGGATCTCCTCCGGCGTTTCCAGAAAATCAAAGACACGCTCAGAGGCGGCGGCTGTCTGCTGGATGATGTTGGAGATCTGCGCCACCTGGGTGATCGGCTGGTTGAACTGCCGGACATATTGGAGGAATGCCTGGATATCGCCAATGGAGATGGAGCCGGAAATCGCCAGGTAGCCGCCCAGGATGCACACGACCACATAACCCAGGTTGCCCACAAAGGTCATGATCGGCATCATCAGGCTGGAGAGGAACTGGGATTTCCAGGCGGATTTATACAGGGTGTCATTGTATTTGGAGAAGGTCTGTTCAGAGCGGGCCTCCCCGTTATAGGCCTTGACGACAACGTGGCTGGAATACATCTCCTCCACATGGCCGTTCACATGGCCCAAATATTCCTGCTGGGCCTTAAAGTACTTTTGCGAGATTTTGGCGATCAGCAGGATCAGCACCATGGAAACGGGAATGATGCACAGGGTGGCCAGCGCGAGTACCCAGTGGATGGAGAACATCATGATCAGGATGCCGGCCAGCGTCGTCACAGAGGTGATGATCTGGGTCAGGCTTTGGTTTAAGCTCTGGTTGATCGCGTCCACGTCGTTGGTGATATAGGAGAGGATCTCGCCGGTGGTGGTGCCGTCGTAATACTGGAACGGCAGGCGGTGCATTTTGTTGGAAATATCCTTGCGCAGGCCATAGGTGACCCGCATGGAGACCTTGGACATAAAGTAGCCCTGCAGGTAGGAGAAAGCGGCGCTGGCGCAATACAGGCAAATGAGGATCACCATAAGCAGGCCGATGGTATCAAAGTCGATGCCGCCGGTGCCGGACACCATGCTGGAAATGCCTTCCGCCAGTGTGGTGGTAGCCTGGCCCAGGAGCTTTGGGCCGATAATATTGAAAACGGTGGAAATGACCGCAAACAACATGACCAGCAGGATCGTGAATTTGTAGCGGGAGATATACCGGAGCAGCCGGAGCAGCGCGCCCTTGGCGTTCTTGGCCTTTGGGCCGCCAGGCCCCCGCATCGGGCCTCCCATGCGCGACCCTCTTGGGCGGTTCGTTGTGGGTTGATTCATACTCATGCTAATTCCTCCTTTGTCAGCTGGGAGGAAGCGATCTCATAATAGACCGGGCAGGTTCGGAGCAGCTCCGCGTGGGTGCCTTTGCCTGCAATTTTCCCTTGATCCAGTACGATGATCTGGTCGGCGTTCAAAATGGTGCCGACCCGCTGGGCGACGATCAGAACGGTGGCGTGGCCGGTGTAACCCTTGAGGGCGTGGCGCAGCGCGGCGTCTGTCTTGAAGTCCAGCGCGGAAAAGCTGTCGTCAAAAATATAGACGTCCGGCTTTTTCGCCAAAGCGCGGGCAATGGAGAGGCGCTGCTTCTGCCCGCCGGAAACATTGGTGCCGCCGGCAGCGATCTCGCTGTCCATGCCGTTCTCTTTTTTGCTGATAAAGTCCATGGCCTGGGCAACCTCCGCGGCGGTATTCAGGTCCTCCCGGGTGGCGTTTGGCGCGCCGTAGCCGATATTGCTGGCGATGGTGCCTTTGTGGAGGATACCCTTTTGCGGCACATAACCAATGCGCTCCCGCAGGTCGTGCTGCCGAACCTGCCGCACATCTGCGCCGTTGACCAGGACCTGGCCTTCCGTGCAGTCATAGAACCGGGGGATCAGGTTGACCAGGGTGGACTTGCCGGAGCCGGTAGCGCCGATGAAGGCGGTGGTTTTACCCGGCTCCGCGGTAAAGGTAATGTGCTCGATCACATCGTTGTCGGCGTCGCCGTAACGGAAGGAAACGTCCCGGAATTCTACCAGGCCGGCTTTTGCCTCGTCAAAGGGGACGGGCTGGGCAGGGTCCTTCACCGAGCTTTCTGTTTCCAGCACCTCCTGGATCCGCTTGGCGGAAACAGCCGCGCGGGGTACCAGGATGAACATCATGGCGATCAGCAGGAAGGACAGGATGATCTGCATGGAATATTGCATAAAGGCGATCATATCGCCGATCTGCATGGCGGACTCGGCAATTCGATGGGCGCCGACCCATACGATGGTCAGCGAGGTCAGGTTCATAATGATCATCATGGCCGGCATCAGGGTGACCATCAGCCGGTTCACAAACAGCTGGTTGCTGGCCAGGTTCTGGTTGGCCACATCGTAGCGGCCTTTTTCAAACTCTTCATTGTCAAAAGCGCGGATGACCATGATGCCGCTGAGGTTCTCTCTGGCGACCAGGTTCATCCGGTCAACCAGCTTCTGCATCTTGGTGAACCTTGGCATGGCGATCACAAACACAACGCCGATCAGGCACAGCAGCGTCAGCACGGACACCGCGATGACCCAGCCGAGGGAAACGCTTTTATTCAGCGCCATTACCACGCCGCCAATGCTGGTGAGCGGCGCCTGAAACGCCAGACGGATGCCCATGGTCAGCATCATCTGCACCTGGGTGATGTCGTTGGTGGTGCGGGTGATAAGGGACGCGGTGGAGAAGGTATCGAACTCATGGTTGGAGAAGTTGCTCACCTTGTGGAACACGTCGCGGCGCAGGGCGCGGGCCACGCCGGCGGCAATGCGGGAGGAGAGCAGGGATACAAAGACCGTAGCCACGCCGCTGAGCAGGGTCAGGGCAAGCATGATAGCGCCGACGTAGATGATGTAGCGCATCTGCATGGCGCCGGTGTCCATGCCAAGCTCCTCATAAAAGCTCTTTGCCATGGCAATGCCCATTTGTTCCTGGAGCGTTTCCTGCGAGGAGGCGGCAGACTCCCGCACGGCGTCGATTTGCGCCTGGGGGATTTGCTGCAGCATGGGCAGAGACTGGTAGATCGTGTCTAACGGAATGGAAGCGGTTTCCGTATCCTCCCCTTCCGCGGCAGAGGCACCCTCTGCGGCGCCGTCCTGCTGCGCGGACTGTTCCTCCGCAATGGTATAGAACGTCATGGTGGCAGCGCCAAAGGCAGTGTCAAGCCGCGCCAGCGTATTGCTGTCTACCTCCTTGCGGATGTAGACGTCCTGGCTGGCCAGCAGCGGATATTTCTGCGCCAGGCTGTTGTTGGGGTCAGCCTGCACCAGGGTGTAGCTGTCCGCTGTGAGCTGGCGTTCTTCTTCGCTCATAAAGGTTGTCATCAGCGCGTAGCCGTTGGCGCTGACCGCCTCCGGCGCGGCGTCCTCCACGCCGCTTTGCTGGATGCCAACGCTGATGATGTTGGACATGAGCGTGGGCAGGCTCAGGTCGCCCACAACAGTGCAGGCGATCAGCAGGATGGCTGCGATCAGCGACAGAAGATGGGGTTTTAAATATCGCAGAACTTTTATCATTGCAACAGGGTTTCCTTTCTTTCGGGTATTGTGTTGTCCGCGGATGTGCGGGACGTGTCATCGGCGGCAGCCTGGGGCTGCTGGGCCGGTTCCCGCGCGGAGCAGGAGAGGATGATTCGGGACACCTTAGCCACTATGGCAATGGCCTTGCGGGTGTCCTCCTGGCCAAGCTGGTCGCAGATGACCCGAAAATTGCGCATGGCGTCTTCCTCCATCCCCGCCAGGAAATCGCCGGCGGATTCCGTCAGGCAAAGGTAAGTGACCCTCCGGTCGCTGCGCGATGCGCGGCGGCAGATCAGCCCTTTTTCTTCCAGAATATTGATGTGCTGGGAGATCGCCGGCCGGGAGGTCTGGGTGATGTCGCTGAGCAGGGACGCCTTGATGCCCGGCAGCTCAGGGTGCTCGCTTGTGTAATTGGAGATCACGTTGAGGCACATGAACTCAAAATGGGAGATCCCCTTGCGAGGCGGGGGGATCCGCCTGGTGACGCGCTTCAGCCGCAGCATCGCGTTATAAAACTGCAAATACAGCGGGGTGTTGTCAAGTTCCATTGCGTCGCTTCCTTTCGTTAGTTTTGGTATATAATAGTTATAATACTTAACGGTTAATATCTTATAACCATCTCTTTCAAATGTCAATAGGAAACCTGGCGATAAAATGTTTCTTTTTTGTTAAATTTCCTGTATACTAAAAACAAGAAAAGGCGGTGGATACCATGGCGCATACAGCGCAAATTGCGGTGATCGGCGGCGGGGCCTCTGGGATGCTGGCGGCGATCACAGCGGCACAAACGCTGCAAAGGCAGAAAAAACCAGGGCGCGTTGTCCTGTTGGAAAAAGAAAACCGGATTGGGAAAAAACTGCTGGCCACAGGGAACGGCCGGTGTAATTTGTCAAATTTGGCGGCTGCGCCGGCGCATTATCACGGCGCGGCTGACTGGGCCGCGCCGCTGCTGACGCGGTTTCCGGCCAAAGCGGTGATCCGGCAGTTTGAGACGATGGGCCTGCTGTGCCGCAGCGACAGCGAGGGCAGGGTCTACCCCTATAATTCGCAGGCGGCCGCCGTGCTGGAGATCCTGCGGCTGCAGCTGGCGCTGTATCAGGTGGAGGTCGTGTGCGGTTTCCCCGCGGCAAGGCTGGAGCGGCGCCGGGAGGGCTTTGCGGTCACCGACCGGAATGGCGAGCAGTGGCTGGCCCGTCGGGTGATCCTGTCGGCAGGCGGGCGGGCGGCCCCCAAGCTGGGTACTGACGGCAGCGGGACGGCGTTGGCCCGCCAAATGGGGCATACCGTCACGCCGGAGCTGCCCGCTTTGGTACAGGTCACGTCGGAGCCTTCCCGCGTGAAAAACCTGAAAGGGATGCGCAGCCAAGCCCGCGTGACCCTGCTGGAGGACGGGACGCCCACGCTGACAGAGGACGGCGAGGTGCAGTTTACAGCGCAGGGGCTTTCTGGCATCTGCGTATTCCAGCTGTCCGGCCGGATCAATCAGCTGCTGGCCCAGGGCGTACCGGTGGAGCTGGAGTTGGACCTGATGCCGGACTGGCAGATGGAGCCGCTTACAAAGCAGATTGCGGCCCAAAGCAAGCGGTATGGCAATTTGCCGCCCATTGAGCTGCTGTGCGGCTGTGTGAACCAGCGGGTGGGCCAGGCGGTTGTGAAAGCCGCGCTGGGCGGCGCCCTGCCCAAACGGGCGGGAGCCTGCGGCTATGACCGGTGCGGGCGGATCGCGGAAACCGTAAAGCATTTCCGTTTTCCCATTACTGGCAGCATGGGCTGGGAGAGCGCCCAAGTCACCGCCGGCGGCGTTTGCGGCGCGGAAATTGACAACCGCACCATGGAGTCAAAACGGTGCGGCGGGCTGTACCTCACCGGCGAGCTGATCGACCTGTACGGTGACTGCGGCGGGTTTAATCTGCATTGGGCGTGGAGCACCGGCATTGCCGCCGGCCAGGCCTGCGCCAATGCGTTGGGCGAGGAGAAGAACAGATGATCCGGATTTCAGAGATCGTGCTGCCGCTGGAGATCCCCCAGCAGGCGGTGCTGGAATATTTGAAAAAGCAGGCGGCCAGGCGCCTGCGGTGCGCCGTCGGGCAGATCCAACAGATTGCATTGGTGAAGCAATCGGTGGACGCCCGCAAAAAAGAGCATATCGTATTCCGCTGCACGGTGGACGTTACCGTAGCGCGGGAGCAGGCTGTGTTTGCCAAAGCGCGGGATCGAAAGTCGGCTGTTGTGCAGCCATACCGTTATGACCTGCCATCCTGCGGCAAGCTGGAAAAGCGTCCGGTTGTCGTGGGATTTGGCCCGGCGGGCATGTTTGCCGCTTTGATTTTGGCGCAGGCGGGGCAATGCCCCATCGTTGTGGAGCGGGGCGGCTCGGTGGAGGACCGGCAAAGGCAGGTGGAGCGCTTCTGGCAGACCGGTGCGCTGAATACGCAGTGCAACGTTCAGTTTGGCGAGGGCGGCGCGGGGACCTTCTCCGACGGCAAGCTGAACACCGGCACCAAGGACTGCCGGATCCGCAAGGTGCTGGAGGAGCTGCATCAAGCCGGCGCGCCGGCAGAAATTCTATATCAGTCCCACCCCCATGTGGGTACGGATCGGCTGCCCCAGACTGTGCGTGCCATTCGGGAAACGATCCGGCGGCTGGGCGGCACGGTGCTGTTTGACACCCAGCTGGCCGGAATCCGCGCAAAGGGCGGCGCGGTGACAGCGGCGGTGATCTGCGGCCCGCAGGGGGAGCGGGTTGTGGAAACCGGCCACCTGGTTTTGGCCATTGGCCACAGCGCCAGGGATACCTATGAAATGCTGGATCGCATGGGGCTGGCCATGGATCAGAAGGCCTTTTCCATCGGCGCGCGGATCGAGCATCCCCAGCGGGTGATCAACCTGGCGCAGTATGGCCTGTTTGCCGGGCATCCGGCGTTGGGCGCGGCGGAGTATAAGCTGGCGGCGCATCTGCCGAACGGTCGGGGTGTCTATACCTTTTGCATGTGTCCCGGCGGCGAGGTGGTGGCCGCGGCTTCTGAGGAGGGGATGGTCGCCACCAACGGGATGAGCAATTTTGCCCGCGACGGCGAAAACGCAAACGCCGCGCTGCTGGTAGGCGTTGGGCCGGAGGACTTTGGCAGCACGGCGCCCCTGGCGGGGATGGAGCTGCAGCGGCGGCTGGAGCGGGCGGCGTTTCAGCTTGGCGGCGGCGGTTACAAAGCGCCTGCCCAGCGGGTAGAGGATTTTCTGCAAAAGCGGCAGTCCACCCACTTTGGCGACGTCCGGCCTACCTATCAGCGCGGGGTGGCGCCAAGCGACCTTTGGGAGCTGCTGCCGGATTTTGCGGCGGAGTCCATGGCCGAGGGCATCCGGCGGATGGATCAGCGGCTGGCGGGCTTTGCCTATCCGGACGCGCTGCTGACCGCTGTGGAAACCCGCAGCTCCGCGCCGGTGCGGCTGCTGCGGAATGAACGGCTGCAATCGGTATCGCTGGCGGGGCTGTATCCCTGCGGCGAGGGCGCCGGTTACGCTGGCGGCATTGTGTCGGCGGCGGTGGACGGCATCAAGTGCGCTGAGATGATCTTATCCGCGGTTACGAAGGAATAGGGCTTTCTTCGGCATAGAAAAAGCGAAATCACACCGGTTGTGATTTCGCCTTTTTGTTTTCGTCGGTTTGCGGGGTCATTCCGCCGCAGATAAGCTGTCGTTGCCGGCGTCCGGTTCCGCCAGCGCTTTGGTAAAGGTAAAGTCGGCGTTGGCGTTGGACTCTGGGCCGTTGGGGCAGGTCAGCGTGTTCTTTTCTTTGTCGTACTGCATGATAACTTTTGTCGGCGTATTGGGGGCGGAACCCGTGCCGTCTATTACCGTGAAAATGCATGCGATCGGTGTGCGTTCCTCCAGCACATACTCTACTGCCGTTACGCTGCCGTTCCGGTCAATCTACCGGTGCAGTCCGGCTTCAGGATAATCCGCACGTCCATTGCGTCCGGCGCCGCGCTCTCATCCGCCGATATGGCGTTCCCTGTGCTGGTTGGCGCGCTCGCGGCCGGTTCCGTTTCCGCTCCGCAGCCTGTAACCGCTGCCGCGGCTATGGCCAGCATGGCGGCCAGCGCGATCCATTTGCTTTGCTTTTTCATAATCTGTTCCTGCTTCCCCCATTATAAAATGTCCGGCACAGGTTAACAAGCGGTTTTGTCCACATTTCCGACGCTTTGTCAGGCGCTAGAATACCGTTGTAATCTTTTTTTCGCAGTTTTCCGGCGCGTAGTCGAACGTATCCATGTGGCTGCCGGAAAAATAATAGACGGGCTTCTCCGGGTGGGGCGGGCAGTCGAAGGTGTCGATAATGATGAGCTTTACCTTCATGCGGGAGGGGATCATGTTTTTGATGTAGACGCTGGCCTGCTGCCCCGGCAGGACGCCCTCCTTTGGCTCTGCCAGGCCGGCCAGGTTGGGGGCCAGCTCGATAAAAATGCCGTAAGGCTCCACTGACCGGACGATGCCCGCTACGGTCTCGCCGGTGGAGAACCGTGCGGCGTTTTCCTCCCAGGTACCCAGCAGCTCTTTGTGCGTGAGGGTGATCCGGCTGTCCTCAATGGTTTTGACTACCGCCTTGATCTCCATGCCAACGTGAAAGCGTTCCCGCGGGTGGTTGATGCGGGAAATAGAGATCGCGTCGATGGGCAGGAGGGAGATCAGCCCGCAGCCAATGTCGGCAAATACGCCAAAGGCTTCCAGGTGGGTCACGGTGGCGTCGATCACGTCGCCGGCGGAAAGGCCGGCAATGTAAGCCTGCCGGCACTGCTCCTGGGCCAGCCTGCGGGAGAGCATGGCCACAGCGGCGCCGTCCGCCGCGGCGGCAAAGCCGGTGACCACAAAGCATACCGGCCGGTTGACGCGGGAGATGATGGCGATGTCCCGCACTGTGCCTTCCCGAATACCGATGGCGCTTTCCTCCCTGGGGATGATCCCCTTCATGCAGCCTAAGTCTACGATCAAATTATGTTCACTGTCACACACGACAGCACGCGCTTCCAGGATCTGTCCGTCACGGCAGGCCTCTGCAAGGGCAGACTGATTGAACAGCGCGGCTTTATTTTGCGGCGTGTCGATCAGCCGGCCCTCCGGATAGTAGTTGCTCATTCTGTTAGCCTCCCTTATTCTAGTCCAGTTATCTATATGCTGTCCCAGCGGGGAAAATGCGAAAATACACTTGATAATCCAACGGGATTTCGGTAGAATGAACATAATAAACATGACAATTTCAGGAGGGATCCCAATGCGCAAACCAATGATAGCAGGTATGCTGGCCGCGCTGCTCGGGTGCGCCGTGGCGCTGGCCGGCTGCGGCAGCGCCGATACCGGCAGCACGGCGCCGGAGGAGACGTCGCCGGTGAGCAGCCAGGCGGAGAACAGCGCCGCGGTCACGGCGGAGATTCAAAAGGCGGGCGACCAGCTCGACCCGCCGGAGATCGGCGAGGAGATCGCTGTGATCGAGACGACCCAGGGCGCCATCAAGCTGCGGCTTTTCCCGGAGCAGGCGCCCAAAACGGTGGCGAACTTTAAGCAGCTTGCGGAGGCAGGCGTCTATGACGGGCTGGATTTCCACCGGATCATCGACGGCTTTATGATCCAGACCGGACAGAGCGACAGCACCAGCATTTACGGCGGGTATTTTGAGGACGAGTTCAGCGAGTCGCTGCTGAACCTGCGGGGCGCGGTCTCCATGGCAAACATTATGCAGCCGGATACCAACACCACCCAGTTTTTCATTAACCAGACGCCGGCGGAGTCCTTCAGCGGGTGGAGCTATTTTCAGCAGGTTTATGAGCAGGTGTATTTGAGCGATCCGGAGCGCTTTACCCAGAGCTATGGCAGCTGGCCGGACATGAGCAAGGTGACGGACGAGGTCAAGGCGCTGTATGAGGAAAACGGCGGCAACCCAACGCTGGACGGCGCTTACACTACCACCGGCCTGGGCCACACGGTATTTGGCCAGGTGTTTGAGGGCATGGATGTGGTCGACGCCATTGCCGCGGCGGAGACTGACGCGAACGACGCGCCGGTCAGCGACGATTACAGGATCGAGCGCATTACCTTTGAAACTTATCAGGGATAGCAATTTTTTGGCGGTTTTCCAAAACTATTTCTGTGAGATTATTGACAACCTGCGACAAAACGATATATAATGAAATGTATTATTTTTGCTCCCGTTCAGTTAAATGGTAATTGGTCACGGGAGCCTCTTTGTTTTGCATTTTAATGCCGTTTGGCGGAAAATAGGAGGAACGTATGTCTGCGAAATATATCTTTGTGACAGGCGGTGTTGTTTCCGGATTGGGCAAGGGAATCACAGCCGCATCATTGGGCCGGTTGCTCAAGGCAAGAGGGCTGAAAGTAACCATGCAAAAGTTTGACCCCTACTTGAATGTGGACCCCGGCACCATGAATCCCATTCAGCACGGCGAGGTATTCGTGACAGAGGACGGCGCGGAGACAGATCTGGACCTGGGCCACTACGAGCGCTTCATCGACGAGAACCTGTCGCAGAACAGCAATGTGACCTCTGGCAGGATTTACTGGAACGTGCTCCAGAATGAGCGCAACGGCCTGTACAACGGCGGCACGGTGCAGGTGATCCCCCACATCACAAACGAGATCAAAAAGCACATTTCCCAGGATAATGTGGACGTGTCCATTGTAGAGATCGGCGGCACGGTGGGCGATATTGAAAGCCAGCCCTTCCTGGAAGCGATCCGCCAGTTTGCCGCTGAGGTGGGCCGCGCCAACTGCCTGTTCCTCCATGTGACGCTGGTGCCGTACCTCTCCGCTTCCGGCGAGCACAAAACAAAGCCGACCCAGCACAGCGTGAAGGAGCTGCTGTCCATCGGCATCCAGCCGGATGTGATCGTGCTGCGCGCCGAGCAGAAGATCACCGAGGACGACAAGAAAAAAATCGCCCTGTTCTGTAATGTGCCGGAGAGCCATGTGATCCAGAACCTGGACCTGCCATCCCTGTACGCGGTGCCGCTGGCCCTGCGGGACGAGCGGTTGGACGATATTGTCTGCAAGCACTTTGGCCTGGACACCGCCGGCCCCGATCTGGCAGACTGGGTGGCGATGGTCAACACGGCGACGACCGTAGCGGAGACAGTGACGATTGCGGTGGTAGGCAAATATGTAGACCTCCGCGATTCCTATCTCAGCGTGGCGGAAGCGCTGACCCACGGCGGCATTGGCAACAAGGTGAAGGTCAACATCGACTGGATTGATTCGGAGGACATCACCGCCGACAACGTGGCGGAGGTGCTGCAGAACGCCGACGGCGTCCTGGTGCCGGGCGGGTTTGGCCAGCGGGGCGTCGAGGGCAAGATCGAGGCCATCCGTTACTGCCGGGAAAACAAGGTGCCGTTCTTTGGCATCTGCCTGGGGATGCAGCTTGCGGTGGTGGAATATAGCCGCAACGTGCTGGGCCTTGCCGACGCCAACTCCGCGGAGCTGGACCCCCAGAGCACCAACCATGTCATCGACCTGATGCCGGAGCAAAAGGAAGTGGTGCAGCTTGGCGGCACCATGCGCCTGGGCCGGTACCCCTGCAAGCTGCTGCCAGGGTCTATGGCGGAGCGGATCTACGGCGAGCCGCTGGTGTATGAGCGCCACCGCCACCGCTTTGAGGTGAACAACGATTACCGGGAGGATCTGGAGAAAGCGGGCGTTGTGTTCTGCGGCCGTTCCCCAGACAACCACATTGTGGAGATGATGGAGCTGCCGGACCATCCGTGGTACCTGGCGGTGCAGTTCCATCCGGAGTTTAAATCCCGGCCGAATCATCCGCACCCTTTGTTCCAGAGCTTTGTCAAAGCGGCGCAGGATGCCAAAGCCCAGCGGGCATAACAACTGGATTGTGTGATGCAAGGATGGCCGGACGATCGTCCGGCTGTTTTTGCAGCGGGAAAAGGAGGAGATCACCATGAAAACCAGAGTGGAAGCTGCTGTGCAAAGGCACAAACAGGGCTACAACTGCGCGCAGGCGGTGGCCTGCACTTATTGTGACCTGGTCGGCCTTGATGAAGCAACCATGTTCCGCCTGACCGAGGGGCTTGGCTTGGGCATGGGCAATATGGAGGGTACCTGCGGGGCGATTGCCGCCGCCTGTGTGCTGGCCGGCCTGCAGAACAGCAGCGCGCGCCTGGAACAGCCGGACAGCAAGGGCAGCACCTACCGGCTTTCCAAGGCGCTGATGAACGCTTTTGCCGAGCGGGCAGGCGGCTCTGTCATCTGTAAGGAGATCAAAGGCGTGGAAACGGGAACGGTGCTGCACACCTGTCCGGATTGTGTGCGGGACGCGGCGGCAATTGTGGAGCAGGTGCTGTTCCAGGAGGAAGCCAAATGAAAGTGACAGTGCGAAAAAAGAAAGGGCGGCCGTCCTGTCAGGCGGTGGCCGTCACACCGCTGGAGGGCATCCGGTGGGCGGGCGGCGCCCTGCGCTTCGGCGACACATTTGAGCAGGTGCGGGCTGTCCTCGGAGAGCCGGAGGATGCGGATCACATCTTCTATCAGGGCAGTGATATTGCCGTCCGGTTTGACAAGGAAGGACGGGTGGAATGCATCGAGTTTCTCGGCGGCGCGGACAGTACCCTCCAGCCTAAGCTGTTCGGCATCTATCCCCTGCGGGCAGACGCGGACACGGTTTATCAGCTGCTTCATGGGCAAAACGGCGACGACATTGACGCCAGTCAAGCGGAATACCGTTACGCCTTCTGCACCCTGGGTATCAGCCTTTACCGGGACAGCACCCCGCAGGACGTGGAGAATCTCATCCAAGAAGTCCGAGATTCCGGCAGAGAACCGAACACCGACGAGGACGTGGCTCTGGAGCGCTGGCAAGCGTCCCACTGGTCGGCCCTGGGCGTTGGGAAACCGGGCTATTATCAAAAATAATTCTGTAAATGAAAAAAGACGATGGAATCTGTTTCCATCGTCTTTTTGCTTTGCGGTCAGCCCCCCGCAACGGAGAAAGCCCACAGGTTGCTGATTTGGCTCATAACGCGCTGCAAGTCCCAGCTTTTTTGGCTGTTGATGCGGCTGTTGGGGTCATGGAGGGTGATGGTACCGTCAGCGTTGACGCCGGTGAGCACAATGAAATGGCTGCCGGTGGTGAAGTCCCCTTCGCCCACAACGCAGATAATTGGGTCGCCCCCTTGCAGATGGGAGCGGATAACGGTTTCGTCCAGCGGCAGTTCCTCAGAATAAAGCCCTAACTGGGCGGCGCCGCTGTCCATCAGGGAGAAGTAAGAGCCGGCTCCGCTGCAATAGTAGCCGTTTTGTTCGGCAAAGTTGGCCACTGTCAGCGGGTCATAAGCGGTGTTGCCGGTCAGCCCTACCAGCACCATGGAGAGGCAGGTCGGCCCGCAGCCATTGATCCCGATCATGTCCTCGCCGTACATCTCATAGCCCCAGCGGACGTCCCACTGAAGCAGGAACGGGATCTCTCCCGGCGTATAGTCGCCGGTCAAATCAATTTCATGATGCTTGTTGTGCTCTTGCTCATAGGCTGCCGCAAACTCCGCTGTCTCCGGATATTTTTCCAGCTTTTCCACCAGCGAGTCGGGCAGGCTGCTCAGGTTGATGGCGTCGATCGCTGCCTGCGAGCTTTCGACGGCGCTGCCGGCAGTTTCACTGGAGGGGGCGTTCCCGCTGCCGGAGCAGCCCGCGAACAGCACGATACAGGGGATCGTGGCGCACAACAGGGCGATCACCGCCGCGGCAAGCCGCGGACTGCCTGGTTTGCTGTAGTTGGTCGGTCGCATCGTTTGTCATCCTTTCCTTGGGAGGCTGTAGGGCGCGGGGACGGAACAACCCTATCTATTACAGGTTGCCCTGCTTTCGTCAAAAGTATAACAAATAGTTTTTAGGAAACTATGAATAAATTGCTACAGTTTTGTCATCCGCCTTGTACCAGGTTCGGTGCTGGACGGGGGCCTTGGGTTGGTGGCGCTTCCAGCTAAACGGCGCGGAGCGCCCACAGGTTGCTGATTTGGCTCATAACGCGCTGCAAGTCCCAGCTTTTTTGGCTGTTGATGCGGCTGTTGGGATCATGGAGGGTGATCGTACCGTCAGCGTTGACGCCGGTGAGCACAAGGAAGTGTCCGTCCGTTGTGAAATCGCCAGCGCCCACGGCGCAAATGATGGGATCGCCCCCTTGCAGATGGGAGCGGATGACGGTTTCGTCCAGCGGCAGCTCCTCTGCGGCCAGGCCAAACTGCCCACAGCCCTCGCTGATCAAGCTCCAATAGGAACCGGAGCCGGCGCAGTAATAGCCGTTTTGTTCGGCAAAGTTGGCCACTGTCAGCGGGTCATAAGCGGTGTTGCCGGTCAGCCCGACGGCTACCATGGAAAGGCAGGTCGGCCCGCAGCCCGTCAGGGCCAGGTAGTCGCCGCCGTACATCTCATAGCCCCAGCGGATGTCCCACTGGAGAAACAGGGGGATCTGGCCCGGTGTGTATTCGCCGGAGAGGTCGATGGTATGGCGCTTGCCGGCTTCCTGGGAATAAGCGGCAACAAAGTCGGCGGTTTCCGGGTTGCGCTGCCGCAAGGCTTGGAGCGCGGCGGGTGTGTTATCGCCGCCGCACCCCCAAAAAATAAAGACGCCGGGGATCAGCGTCAGCAAGAGAAACGCTGCCGAGAGCATAGCGGGCCAATGCCCCGTTTTTTTGTTCCTTGTCTTTTTCATCTGTTTTTCCTTCCTTGTCTTTCTGGTGTGCCTGGCCGCTTCCAGGCCAGTGGCTGTTTCATAACCAATTCGCCGCACAGCGCGCGAAATGGCGCGGCTTTGGGCGATTATGGGAAACGGCGGCGGGGCGGAAGTTGGGGCATGAACGCGAAAAACACGAGGATAGCGGCAAAGAACATGGCGCCGCGGCGGGCTTTCGCAGCAGTTGGGTTTTTCATAATGGAGCAGTCCTTTCCTGTTTGATGGTTTTATGTTACAGGAGGAATCTTACAGAACGGTGACTTTTCCATAACAAAAACGTCACTTTGCCTGTGGGCAGCGCTGGCGCTTGCTGTGAAACAGGCAACAAAAAAGCAGCCCGATGAAACCATCAGGCTGCTCTTGCAGGAAAGGCGGGCGTTTTTATGCTTCGCGGTCGCTCATCAGATAACTGAGCGTCATCAGGCTGTCGTTCAGGTGGACAGCCTCCACGATCACGTCCTTGTATTTTCTGGAGATGTTAAAGTGGCTGAAATTCCAAAACGCGCGGATGCCGCATTGATACACCTGCTCTACCAGCAGGTCGGCAGGCTCCTTTGGCGTACACAGCACAGCCATTTCCGGCTTTTCCCGTTCGCAAAAGGCCACCAGCCCCGCAACGTCCAGCACCTTTGTTTCGTCAAATACCGTGGTGCCGATGATGTTCGGGTTGTTGTCAAAAATGCCGACAAGATGGAATCCCCGCGTTTCAAACTGCAGGTAAGCCGCAACAGCTTGCCCCAGGTTGCCCGCACCGAGAACGACCGCTTTTTTGGATCGGTTCAAGCCAAGGATCTGCGCAATTTCATCCCGCAGCTGGTCTACAATATAGCCATAGCCCTGTTGGCCGAAGCCGCCAAAGCAGTTGAGATCCTGCCGGATCTGGGATGCGGTCAGCCCCATTTTGATGGACAGCTCCTTGGAGGAGATCCGGGTGATATTGCGCTGCATCAGTTCGGTAAGATAACGGTAATAGCGCGGCAGCCTGCGGATCACCGACATGGAAATATTGTCACGTTTCGCCATGGTTCATTTCATCTCCAAATCATCAAATGCCCCTGCTGTTACAGGATCGCTTCCAACCGGCCCTTGATCGCGAGCAGGAATTCTTCTGTGGTGACGACCTGCTTATTCTCCAGGGTGGAGAGGGCGGCCAGGTCGCCGGTCATAATGCCGTCTTCGATCGTCTGGATGGTTGCCCGCTCCAGCTTATCGGCAAAGGCCATGAGGTCCGGCGTGTTGTCCAGCTCGCCTCTTTTGCGCAGGGCGCCAGTCCAGGCAAACAGGGTGGCGACCGAGTTGGTGGAGGTCTTTTCGCCCTTCAGGTGCTTGTAGTAATGGCGCTGCACGGTGCCGTGGGCGGCCTCATACT
>CAZFHQ010000001.1:14311-34427 GCA_964519325.1 uncultured Clostridium sp. | reverse complement strand
ACGGCCGTTCTGAGGATCTGGCGGTGGCGGCTGAGATCCTCAAGGGCAAAAAGGTTGCCAAACACGTCCGCTGCATCATTATCCCCAGCACCCAGGCGATCTATCTGGAGGCGATCCGCAAAGGCTGGGCGGAGATCTTCATCGAGGCCGGCGCGGTGCTTTCCACGCCGACCTGCGGCCCGTGCCTGGGCGGCCACATGGGCATCCTTGGCAAGGGGGAGCGCGCGGTTTCCACGACCAACCGGAATTTTGTCGGCAGAATGGGCCACATTGAGTCGGAGGTCTATCTTGCCAGTCCGGCGGTCGCCGCGGCCAGCGCCGTTACCGGCTATATTACCGACCCGACGAAGTAAGGCGCCTGCGCTGTGACCGCGGGAGAAGAATCAGGACATTGAATTTACAGAAAGAAGGGACATCAGTATGAACGCACATGGTATCGTACACAAGTACGGTGATAACGTGGATACCGACGTAATCATCCCGGCAAGATATTTGAACACCGCCTCCCACAAGGAGCTGGCGGCCCACTGCATGGAGGATATTGACAAGGACTTTGTCCACAAGGTCAAAGCGGGCGACATCATCGTTGCCAACAAGAACTTTGGCTGCGGCTCCTCCCGTGAGCACGCGCCCATCGCCATCAAGGCCAGCGGCATTTCCTGCGTGATCGCCAGCACCTTTGCCCGCATTTTCTACCGCAACGCCATCAACATCGGCCTTGCTATCCTGGAGTGCGACGAGGCGGCCAGGGACATTCAGGACGGCGATGAGGTCGACGTGGACTTTGACAGCGGCGTCATCACCAATGTCACCACCGGAAAAACCTATCAGAGCCAGCCGTTCCCGCCGTTTATCCAGGAGATCGTGAAAAAGGGCGGCCTGCTCAAGAGCCTGTGACCGCGCGAACAACAATTGGATAGGTGGCCGTAGTTATGGGAAAGCAGGATGATTGTTTTGACCTGAATCAGGACGGAAACATCGACGCGGGGGAAGAATTTTTAAAATATGAGCTATATGAACATATGACCAAAGAAAACGAAAACCGCGCGAACCGCGCGGCTCCCCGCACCGGCACGGGGAAAAAGACGATTCGGCAGTCTTTTCGGGAGCTTGGCGAGGATACAGGGCTGAACTGCGCTGTCGTGATGGTCCTTCTGATGGTCGCCGCCATTCTGGTGCTGATCCCAGTTGGCGTTGTGGTAGGTTTTGTGTGCGCAGGCGCAAGATATATGTTTGGCGAAGGCTGCTTCTGGCTTGTGCTGCTGGCGGCAGAGGGCATCGCCGTATCCATTCTAATTTATAAACTGGTGAAAAAGTATCAAACGAAAACGCAGAAATCCCAGAAGAAAATTCAACCGGACAAACAAACGGATGAGAAAGGAGGATCCTTATGATCCCAGTAGGCACAAAGGCGCCGGATTTTACGCTGCAAGACAAGGACGGCAACCTGGTTTCTTTGTCGGATTTTGCCGGCAAGAAGGTGGTGCTGTATTTTTACCCGAGGGACAACACCGCGGGCTGCACCAAGCAGGCCTGCGCGTACCGTGACAACTTTGGCACTTTTCAGGCAAAAGACGCGGTCGTCATCGGCATCAGCAAGGACAGCGTGAAGTCCCACTCCAACTTTGCGGCAAAGTATGAACTGCCGTTTCTCCTGCTTTCCGACCCGGAGCTGCAGGCGATCCAGGCGTATGATGTATGGCACGAAAAAACGATGTGCGGCAAAACCTCCATGGGCGTCGTCCGCTCCACCTGTGTCATTGACGAAACAGGCACGGTCGTTTATTCCGCTGAAAAAGTAAAGACAGACGCCGACCCGCTGAATGTGTTGGCGTTCCTGGGTTAACCGATGATTTTATAGGGAAGGACCGCTGTACGGCGGTTCTTTTTTTGCGCGCGAAAGGGGGCGCCTGTGCAGGTTGCACAGGGAACGGGCGGCGATTTGCAGCATTTTGGAGAATGAGAAATTTTAATCGAAACAACGTTGACAAATAGGATTGCGCGACATATAATGAACATATGAACAGAGATTCATATGAACAAAGGGAGGCGATCTGGATGCAGGGAGAGGAAAAGAAGCTCCAGCAGGAGGACCTGTGCCACTGCGGGAGGAACCATCGTTATGACGCGGAAGCCGTCCGCAATGAGATGCTGGACGAGGATACCCTGTTCGACCTGGCCGATTTTTTCAAGCTGTTCGGCGACAGCACCCGGGTGAAGATCCTGTACGCGCTGTCCCAGTCTGAGCTGTGCGTCGGCGATATTGCCGAGCTGCTCAGCATGAGCCAGTCGGCCATTTCTCACCAGCTGCGGGTGCTCAAGCAATCTAAGCTGGTCAAGTGCCACCGAGAAGGCAAAACCATGCTGTATTGCCTGGCGGACAGCCATGTCACGACGATTTTGAACCAGGGTGTGGAACACATCGAGGAATAACTGCCGTTGGGCGGCGTTGATTTTATTTTTTGGAAAGGCGGGCTTTCGAGTATGACAAAGACATTTGTGTTGGAGAATTTGGACTGCGCCAACTGCGCTGCAAAGATCGAGCGGAAGGTGAGCAAAATCAAAGGGGTGGACAGCGCCAGCGTCACCTTTATGACAAGGAAAATGGTGATCGACGCGGAGGAGAGCAAAATGGACGCTATTGTGGAAGGAGCGGTGGCGGCAATCAAAAAGATGGAGCCGGACGTGATTGTGAAAGAGAGGAGATAATCCATGAAAAAGGACGTCATCCGGCTCGCGCTTGGCAGCGCCTTGACCATTGCGGCCGTGGCGGTTTCGCTCTGCCTTGGCATGGGGCTGCACGGCGAAGTGCCGTGGGAGTCCTGGGGCTCCTGCCTGCGGATGCTGCTGTTTGTACCGGCTTATTTTGTCATCGGCTATGACGTGCTGTGGAACGCCGTCCGGAATTTTGCCGGCGGCCAGATCTTTGACGAATATTTCCTGATGTCCGTCGCCACCATCGGCGCCTTTGTTTTGGGCGAATGCTTCGAGGGCGTGGCCGTCATGCTGTTCTTCCAGGTAGGGCAGATCTTTGAACATGCGGCGGTGAACCGCAGCCGGAATTCCATCACCGAGCTGATGGACATCCGGCCGGACTATGCCAACGTGAAACGGAACGGCCAGGTGGAAAAGATTGACCCGTATGATGTGGAGCCGGGTGAAACGATCGTGGTGCGTCCTGGTGAAAAGGTGCCGCTGGACGGCGTTGTGCTGGAGGGGACCTCCTTGCTGGACACGAAAGCCCTCACGGGGGAATCGGTCCCCCGCGAGGCGGCTGCCGGCGACGAGATCCTCAGCGGCTGCGTCAGCACCTCCGGCCTGTTGGAGGTGCGGGTAACAAAGCCCTTTGGGGAATCCACTGTCTCTAAAATTCTGGACCTGGTGGAAAACGCCAGCAGCAGGAAATCCCAAACAGAGAACTTCATCACCAAATTTGCCAGGTATTACACGCCGATCGTCTGTTCCCTGGCTGTGCTGATCGCCATTGTGCCGCCGCTGATCGCCGGCGCTGGCAGCGGCGCGCTGTGGATGATGTGGATCAAAACGGCGCTGTCCTTCCTGGTGGTGTCCTGCCCCTGCGCGCTGGTCATCTCTGTGCCGCTCAGCTTTTTTGGCGGCATTGGCTGCGCGTCCAGGTGCGGTGTGCTCATCAAGGGCAGCAATTATCTGGAGGCGCTTTCCAAAACGGAAGTGGTCGTGTTTGATAAAACCGGCACCCTGACCAAGGGTACCTTCAATGTGACGGAGATCCATCCGCAGGGCATGACGGAAGGGGAATTGCTGGAGCTGGCGGCTCACGCGGAGAGCCATTCCAGCCATCCCATTTCCCTGTCCTTGCAGGCGGCCTATGGCAGGCCGACCGAACCCAAACGGGTCGGTTCGATCGAGGAACTTGCCGGCCACGGGCTGCAGGCTGTTGTGGACGGGAGGACTGTGCTGGCCGGCAACCGCCGCCTGATGGAGCGTTACGGGATCGCCTGTTTTACCGGCGATACGATGGGTACGGTAGTCCATGTGGCGGTGGACGGCGTTTACGCCGGTTACATCGTCATTGCAGACGAGGTGAAGGACGACGCGCGGAAAGCGATTCAGGAGCTGAAGGCTTGCGGCGTTGGCAAGACCGTCATGCTGACCGGCGACAACCGGACCGTGGCCAACATGGTCGGCGAAAGGCTGGGCGTCGATGAGGTACACGCCGAGCTGCTGCCGGGGGACAAGGTGGATCAGATGGAAGCGCTGCTCAAAGAAAAATCGGAAAAGGGCAAGCTGATCTTTGTGGGCGACGGCATCAACGACGCGCCGGTGCTGGCCCGCGCGGACATTGGTGTGGCTATGGGCGGCCTTGGCTCCGACGCGGCCATCGAGGCGGCGGACGTGGTCATCATGACGGATGAGCCGTCTAAGCTGGCGGTGCTGATGGCCATCTCAAAAAAGACGTTGGCCATCGTGATACAGAATATTGTGTTTGCCATCTCTGTCAAGACCGCGATCCAGATTTTGAGCGTGACCCACCTGCTGGATAGCTGGATCCTGTGGCTTGCCGTGTTGGGCGACGTGGGCGTTTCCATTCTCGCGATCCTCAACGCCTGCCGGATGCTGCGCTATAAAGGCGAATAAACAAAGAAAAGCAGATTTGATGCAAAATCAAACCTGCTTTTTTTGCCCCGTGCCGCCCCTCTGGAAGGCCCCAGGCGCGAGGCGTTCTGCCGCCAGGTATGTTTTGGGGAAACCGGCATATACATATAAAAGAGAAATGATGGGAAAGGGAGCGGTTCCGTGTCCAACGACCTGCACTATTTTGTCAACAGCAACGGCTGCAACGGCTTTTTCAGTTTTTTCAAATCCAACTTCAGCCCCTTAAAAATGACCATACGGTTAGAGGATTACCCGGCGCCGCTGTTGGAGGAGGTGGTCAGCCATGTGCTGCGGCTGGCGAAAAACGGCGGCTATCAAGCCGAGGTGATCCACAACTGCCTGGACAACACGCCGGAGGGGGTGATCCTGCCCCAGTTCCGGACTGGGATGCTGAACATTCCCGCTTACATTGATTACGGCTATTCCGTCAGCAAGCTGATCGACGACGAAGCCGTGCAGCAGACCAGGGCGCATTTAGTGCAGGCCCACCGGCATTTTGAGCAGGCAAAGCGGATACACGACGACTGGGAAAAGATTTATATTGAAAACGCCAACTACAGCGGCCTGAATCAGTTCACGCAGAAGACGATCCTGGAGCTGTTGGGCGGCCATACCCGGAACAGGAAGGGCAGCGCGGTACACCGGTTTTTCGGCGCGGCAACGGAGCAGGGGGCGGTGGATTATATCCAGTGCCTGACAGAAACGGTCGCCAAGCGGTACTTCATCAAAGGGCGGCCGGGTACAGGCAAGTCCACCTTCCTGAAAAAGCTGGCGGAGCGGGCGGTGGCCAACGGCTTTGACACAGAGGTTTATCACTGCGCCTTTGACCCCGACAGCCTGGACATGGTCGCGGTGCGCCAGCTGGACCTCTGCCTGTTTGACAGCACCGCGCCCCACGAGTATTTTCCCACACGGGACAGCGACGAGATCCTGGACTTTTACGCCGTGGGTGTGCGGTCGGGTACTGATGAGCGCTTTGCGCGGGAGCTGGCGGCGCTGGACGGGCGCTACAAAGAGAAAATGGCCCAGGCCAGGCTGGAGATCGCGGCGGCCAACCAGGTCAAGCTGGAGCGGGAAACGCTGGTGTACGGCGAGGTGAACCGGTCAAAGGCAGAGCAGGCCGTCCAAAAAATTAGCGGGAGGCTGTTCCATAAAAGCGAGCCGCGGTAGCTTTTGCGGAACGGGCAAGGCAATGGGAAAACGCTGGCGGAAAACAGGGCGCCCCGCGCCGCGCGCAGGGGGCCGGTTGGACGTTGGCGCTTTCTTTTTTTGTGACTATTTCGTGAATTCTATTCAAGGTTGTGCAATGTCCACAAATTGTAAAAAAGCCAATTGAACAAGTTGACTTAGACCTTGATTTCTTAGTGAGAAAAAACGTCCATTAACTCACGAAATTTCATGTTTTTTACCTGAATTTCATTGACATTGCGGGGGCCATAGTGTATAATGCAATTGTAGTTCTAATCAGTTCTATAATATTCGCAAACAAAAGTATTTTGGTTTGTTGCAGCAGGCTGAAATATCTCTTTTGTTTAAAATTTTCGACAGAAATAGGAGGTTATCAGAAATGAAATTGACACCAAGAGAACTCGAAAAATTGCAACTCCATGCTATTGGCAACCTGGCCAAGGAGAGAAAGGCAAAGGGCATCAAGCTCAACTATGTTGAGTCCATCGGTCTCATTTGCTCCGAACTCCACGAGGAAGCAAGAGCTGGCAAGACTGTCGCTCAGCTGATGACAGACGGTACAAAGTACCTGACCAAGGCTGATGTTATGGACGGCGTTGCAGACATGATCCACGAGGTTCAGGTTGAGTGCAACTTCCCAGATGGTACAAAGCTGGTTACAGTTCACAACCCAATCCAATAATTGAACAAGGAGGATACACAAATGCTTATCGGACAAGTTTTTCCACAAGAGAGAGAAATTGAGTTAAACGCAGGCAAAAAGTCTATTCAGATCGAGGTCACCAACGCTGGTGACAGACCTGTTCAGGTTGGCTCTCATTTCCACTTCTTCGAGACAAATAAAATGCTCTCCTTTGACAGAGCAGCAGCTTTTGGTTACAGACTGGACGTTCCATCCGGCAACGCAGTTCGTTTTGAGCCAGGCGAAACAAAGACAGTTACTCTGGTTGAGCTCGGCGGCGCAAAGCGCTCCTATGGCCTCAACAACCTGACAAACGGCCAGACAAGTGCAGCAAACCTGGCAACCGCTATGCAGACAGCTACACTTAAGGGTTTTGTTAAATAATTAAGGAGGAAATGAGAAATGAAAATTTCAGCAGCACAATATAGCATGATGTACGGCCCAACCGTTGGTGACAAGGTTAGACTGGCTGACACAAACCTCGTTATTGAAGTTGAAAAGGATTACACAGTATACGGCGAAGAGTCCAAGTTCGGCGGCGGCAAAACACTCCGTGACGGCATGGGCCAGGCTGTTAACTATCTCTCCACAAATGGCGAGCTCGATCTCGTTATCACAAACGCACTGATTCTGGACTACACAGGCATCTACAAGGCAGATATCGGTATCCGTGACGGTTACATTGCTGGCATCGGCAAGGCTGGTAACCCAGACGTTATGGATGGCGTTACTCCTGGCATGGTTGTTGGCGCTTCCACAGAGGCTCTGGCAGCTGAAGGCCTCATCGTAACAGCTGGCGGCATCGACCTGCACATTCACTGGATTTGCCCACAGCAGATCGACACAGCTCTGTTCTCCGGCATCACCACAATGGGCGGCGGCGGCACAGGCCCTGCAGACGGCACAAACGCTACAACCTGTACTCCTGGCCCATGGAACATCTCTGAGATGCTGAAGGCTTGCGACGAGTATCCAATGAACGTTCTGATGTATGGCAAGGGCAACTGCTCTGCATACGGCCCTCTGGCTGAGCAGGTAGTAGCTGGCGCAGCTGGCTTGAAGATCCACGAGGACTGGGGTTCCACACCTGCAGCGATCGATTCCTGCCTGACAGTTGCTGACGACTATGACGTTATGGTTGCTGTTCACACCGATACACTGAACGAGGCTGGCTGCGTTGAGGATACACTCGATGCTATCGCTGGTCGTGTAATGCACACATTCCACACTGAAGGCGCAGGCGGCGGCCACGCACCTGACATCATCAAGATCGCTGGCTTCCCGAACATTCTGCCATCCTCCACAAACCCAACCATGCCTTACACCATCAATACAATTGATGAGCACCTTGACATGCTGATGGTTTGCCACCACCTGGATAACAGAATTCCTGAAGACGTTGCATTCGCAGACTCCAGAATCCGTCCAGAAACAATCGCAGCAGAAGACGTTCTCCATGACATGGGCGTATTCTCCATGATGAGCTCTGACTCTCAGGCTATGGGTCGTCCTTCCGAGGTTATCACCCGTACATGGCAGTGCGCTCACAAGATGAAAGAGCAGCGCGGCAAGCTCCCAGAGGATGCTGAGGGCAACGATAACTTCCGTGCAAAGAGATATGTTGCGAAGTACACAATCAACCCAGCTATCGCTTGCGGTATCTCTCACCTGGTAGGTTCCGTTGAGGTTGGTAAGTTTGCTGACCTGGTTCTCTGGAATCCAGCATTCTTCGGCGTAAAGCCAAACATGGTCATCAAGGGCGGCATGATCACAGCTTCTCAGATGGGCGATGCTAACGCTTCTATCCCAACTGTACAGCCGATCATCTACAAGCACATGTTTGGCGCACACGGCGGTGCTAAGTATGACACCTGCATCACATTCGTATCTAAGGCTGCTGTCGAGAACGGCGTCAAAGAGAAGCTCGGCCTCCAGAAGAGAATCGAAGCTGTTAAGGGCACTCGTGACATCGGCAAGGCTGACATGAAGTACAACGATGGCACACCAGAGATCACAGTTGATCCTGAGACCTATGTTGTTAAGGTTGACGGCGTTGTCGCAACTTGCGAAGTTGCTACATCTCTGCCACTGACCCAGATCTACAACCTGTTCTAATTTTATTAGACTTACTTGTAGCCTGCGTTTAGCGGTTTAACTCAGGAGAATAATGGCGCCCTCATGAGCCGTTATTAAAAATGATCATTTCATTTGATATGGGGGTTTTATTATGCCTGCGCCCTTCGGGGTGGGCTGTGATTCCCCGACCGGTCGGTCGGATGGGGGTCTCCTGTGGCCCGCAGGCTATATGAGCCCGTTGCAATGAAGAGACCATGGGCGCGATCGTTGGCGTTCTTCGTATCTTCAGAGGATTAGTCAGTGTCAGTATGATTTGGGGAAGATTCTCGCTTCCTTCATCAAAATAATAGGAGTTTGTTTGAATGTTATTATGTGAAGAAGTTCTCGGCACATTGCATGACGAGAAATTCGCGGGGCTTGAGGTGGACTATGTAGACATTGAATGGCATGAGGCGTTCAAGCGTTTGCATAAAAAGGAATCTCATGCAGGTCGCGAGATAGGCGTTCAGCTTGGTAATGAAATACTTACCAAAGGCTTGAACCAGGACGATGTCCTGGCAGTTGACGGCAATACTGCCATTGCGGTCAACATTCCTGAAACACCGGCCTTTGTGATTGATGTGGATGATGTCCATATGGCTGCAAAGGTTGCGTATGAGATCGGGAATAAGCACGCTACCGTGTTTTGGGGTGATTCGGACTTCCAGTTCGTTGTACCCCAAATGGAGCAGCATATTAATAAGCCTATGAAAGCGCTGATGGAAAAATTAGGCGTTAAAATTGAATTGAAGTCAGTCAAGCTGAATTTCAAGAAGAGTATATCGTCCTCTATTAACGCACATACGCACTAATATCCTCAAAACCCGCCATCATTTTTCAGCGACAAAATGATGGCGGTATTTGTTTGTCGCTAATTCAACAGCGGAGAGAAAACATGAACGAAAATCAACTTTTTATTCTGTTGCAGGTCAATGATGCTCAGTTTCCTATCGGAGGCTACTCTCACTCATATGGCCTCGAAACTTATATTCAAAAGAATATAGTAAAAGATCCGGAGACTGCTCTTGCCTTTATGGAAAGCAGCATTAAGAATAGCTTCCTTTACTCCGAGTTGCTTCCTGCACGACTTGCCTATGAGTATGCACAGGCTGGCCAGCTGGATAAGATCCTGGAGCTGGAGGAGATTGTGGAGGCTAGCAAATCACCTGTGGAAATCCGCTCTGCAGCACAGAAACTTGGTTCCAGATTTATCAAAACAGTCGTCAGCATGAACTGCGAGTATGTTTCTGACATCTTCACCAAGTATGTAGAAGCGGTGGAAAAATCACAGCCTACTTATGCCACTGCATATGGCGTGTTCTGCGCTGCAGTTGGCATTGAACAACGGCGCGCAATGGAATCCTTCCTTTATACAAACACGGCCGGCAAATTGGTAAGCTGTGTTAAGACGATTCCTCTGAGCCAAACGCAGGGCCAGCAAATTCTGAAGAAGTGCCATCCAATCTTTATTGAGACACTGGACAAGCTCCAGACTTTGGACGAGAGCAAGCTCTGTCTCTCTAACCCTGGCTTTGACGTGCGCTGCATGCAGCACGAAGTCTTGTATTCAAGGCTTTATATGTCTTAAGAATTGTTTTGGAGGTACTATAACATGGCATACAAAAAAATTGGCGTTGCTGGTCCTGTAGGCTCTGGCAAAACTGCTCTCATCGAAGCCGTTACCCGTGAGATGGCGAAAGACTACAGCATCGGCGTTATCACAAACGATATCTATACCCAGGAGGACGCCGAGTTTCTTTCCAAGAACTCTGTAATGCCCCGTGAGCGCATCTTGGGCGTTGAGACCGGCGGCTGCCCACACACCGCAATCCGTGAGGATGCCTCGATGAACCTGGAGGCTGTGGACGAGCTGATCACAAAGTTCCCGGATATCGAGCTGCTGTTTATTGAGAGCGGCGGCGACAACCTGTCGGCAACCTTTAGCCCCGAGCTGGTCGACGCGACTATCTTTGTCATCGACGTTGCTGAGGGCGATAAGATCCCGCGTAAGGGCGGCCCTGGCATCACCCGTTCCGACCTGCTGGTCATTAACAAGATCGACATCGCTCAGTATGTCGGCGCCAGCCTGGAGGTTATGGAGCGCGATTCCAAGAGGATGAGAGGCGACAAGCCGTTCCTCTTTACAAACGTGAGAGGCAGAGAGGGCGTTGACGCGGTCATCAAGTGGATTAAGAGCGATGTGCTTTTTGAGGACGTGAAATAAGGAGCTAAAGAAAATATGGAGACTTCACCAAACAGATATTATAGAACTTGTACCTTGAACGCGACTGCAAGCTATAAGGATGGCAAAACGATTCTGAGTGATAAGTTTTACACGCAGCCGTTCAAGATTATGAAGCCTTTCCACATCAAAAAAGACCTTATGACTGTGATGATGCAAACCGCATCCGCAGGTATTCTGAAGGGCGATACCCAGGAAATGCATTTTGTCGTGGAAGACAATGCGAAAATGGAGTTACTGTCCCAGTCTTTTGAAAAGCTGCACAAGATGGACGGCGGCAGCGCACGGCGTGACACCACCATTAAGGTTGGGAAGAATGCGCTGTTTAAATACAGCCCGCTGCCGACGATCCCGTTTTATGATTCCGGTTTTGACAGCACCATCCACGCCGAGCTGGAGGACAGCACCTCCCAGCTCATCCTGGTGGAGGTTCTGTCTGGCGGCCGTATCGCATACGGCGAGGAATTTGTGTATCGTTACTATAATTCACACATTACCGTCCGTGAGGGAGGTAAGTTGATTTACAACGATAATGCGCAGTATAACCCCTCTGAGATGAACATGAAGGGCCTGGGCCTGTATGAGGGCTTTACCCATATGGCGACCCTGCTGTTCTTCAACAATGAGAAGGCTTCCGATCTGGAAAAAATCCGCGGCATGATCGACGCGAACGAGCGAGTCGAAGGCGGCGCGTCCCTGATTCAAAGCGGCGATACCGCCGTGAAGATGCTGGGCCGCTCCGCACAAGACCTGTACGATCTGTGCGAGGTAATTATGAACGCAATGATCTAATCACTGCACAAAAAGGCACCTTCCGTATGGATTACGGAAGGTGTTCTTTTTTTGCCCGCAAGCGCTGGCCGTGCCGCCGGCGACAAAAAATCCCCCTGTTGCCAGGGGGATTTGCGCCGCGGGTTTAAGCCATGACGGTCAATACTCTTTCAGCAGCGTTTCCAGATAGTCCCGGTCGCCGGTCATGAGGCAGAGCATCACCTGGTAGACCAGCTCCGGATTGCGGTGGAAGTTCTTTTTCACGGCACGCGCCTGATACTGGTCCGGGACAAGCAGCGTGATTTTCATCATATCCCGGTTGCCGCCGGATATGTGGCAAGTCACCTGGTAGCCGTCCGCGCACTTTTCCAGCTCCACCTTATTTTCCCGTTCCCGCTTGGCTTTGGCCAGCAGGTTCAGCGCGCCGTTCACTGCCCGGTCCCGCACAGAGGGCGGCAGGGTGGTGTCCAGCTGGCGGGAGATCTCCCGGGTGTTTTCATTGGCAACGCAAAGCTCCGGATCCTCCGGCAGCGGGTCGGCATTGTGCTTTGCCAGCACGTCGGCCAGCGCGCTGGCAGCCTCAAAATAGTTGGCCAGGCCGTTTTCCTGCAGGACGGTTACAATGTCCGATTTCGCGAGAGGCTCCTTCACGCTGGCCAGCAGATAACAGATCAGCAGACGGATGTCGCTCTGGCTGCGCAGGCCGCCCGGCTCCACTCCCGCGGTAAAAGCGTCAAAATTCATGGTGCTGCCCCCTTTCGCACGGGATTGTTCTACCCTTATTTTACCACAAAGGAGAGGGTATTGCCAGCGCTCCGCAAAAAAATTGCGGGCGGCATTCGTTAAGAATCCTCCGCTTTTTATTGACAAAACTGTTTTTTGTGTGCTATACTGCACTTGTTAGACAATCCTATCAAAATAAACCGACGAAAAAGAAGAGTATCCGTCATCACGGTTTTCAGCGAGCAGCGGACGGTGGGAGCGCGGCAGCACGGGCGGCGGAGAATGGGCTTTGGAGGGTGGGAAGAAAGGCTTTTGGCTGAGTAATGCCCAACGGCAATCCACCGTTATCCGGATCCCGCGCGGCTGTGCGCGGAACGAGCGGACCGTGTCGCACGGTCAAGTTGGGTGGCACCGCAGAAGAGGTTCAGACTTTTGTCCCGATCATAGGGGACAGAAGTCTTTTTTGTTGTCTGAACTTCGTATGCTCTCATTTTACATTTGAAAGGGGAAACCAAATCATGGCAAAAATTCCACACAGACTTTATTTAACAGAAGATCAAATGCCGAAGCAATGGTACAATCTCCGCGCGGATATGAAGGAGAAGCCCGACCCCATGCTGAACCCGGCCACATTTGAGCCGGCAAAGGTGGAGGAGCTGTATCCGGTTTTCTGCGAAGAGCTGGCAAAGCAGGAAATGGACAACGACACCCGGTATATTGACATTCCGGAAGAGGTGCAGGACTTTTACAAGATGTACCGTCCTTCTCCGCTGTGCCGTGCCTATAACCTGGAAAAAGCGCTGGATACACCGGCCAAAATTTATTACAAATTCGAGGGCAACAACACCTCCGGCAGCCACAAGCTGAACTCGGCGGTGGCACAGGCTTATTATGCCAAAAAGCAGGGCCTCAAGCACCTGACGACAGAAACCGGCGCCGGCCAGTGGGGGACAGCGCTCTCTGAGGCCTGCGCCTACTATGGCATTGACCTGACCGTCTATATGGTAAAGTGCTCGTATGAGCAAAAGCCGTTCCGCAAGGTTGTCATGCAGACCTTTGACGGCAAGGTCATCCCAAGCCCCAGCAACACCACCGAGGCAGGCCGCCGCATCCTGGCAGAGCATCCGGACACCACCGGCAGCCTTGGCTGCGCCATCTCAGAGGCGGTGGAAAAGGCCGTTACCTCTGACAGCTGCAAGTATGTGCTTGGCTCTGTGCTCAACCAGGTCCTGCTCCATCAGTCCATCGTCGGCATGGAGTCCAAGATCGCCATGGAGATGCTGGGCGAGTATCCGGACATCATCGTGGGCTGCGCCGGCGGCGGCTCCAACCTGGGCGGCCTGATCGCGCCGTTTATGCAGGATAAGCTCACCGGCAAGGCAAACCCGCGGGTCATAGCCGTAGAGCCAGCCTCCTGCCCGTCTTTGACAAGGGGCGTATACGCTTATGACTTCTGCGATACCGGCAGGATCACCCCGCTGGCCAGAATGTATACGCTGGGCTGCGGCTTTGTGCCATCGCCCAACCACGCCGGCGGCCTGCGCTATCACGGCATGGCGCCGATCCTCTCCAAGCTGTATCATGACGGCTACATGGAGGCTATGGCAGTGGAGCAGACCAAGGTGTTCCAGGCCGCGACCCTCTTTGCAAAGCAGGAGACGATCCTTCCGGCGCCGGAGTCGGCCCACGCGATCCGCGGCGCCATTGACGAGGCCCTCAAGTGCAAAGAGAGCGGCGAGGCAAAGACCATCCTCTTTGGCCTGACCGGTACCGGCTACTTTGACATGACCGCCTATGAGGCGTATCTCACCGGCAAGATGACCGACCACATCCCAAGCGATGAAGAGCTGGCGGTTGGCATCAGCGGCCTGCCGAAGATCCCAGGGATCCAAGAGTAAGCCCCATGGACGTCACGATCGAACGGGCCGGCGCCGGTGACATAGAGCGGATCTTCCAGCTCCAGTATCTGGCGTTCCAACGGGAAGCCCATGTGTGGGACAATGACTTCTTTATCCAGCCGCTGACTGAGTCCCTGGAGGAGCTGCGGCAGGAGTTCCAGGACGGTCCGGTGCTGAAGGCGGTGCGGCAGGACGGCCTGCTGGTAGGCTCTGTGCGGGGCGTGGTGCGGGACGGCACCCTGCATCTTCACAAGCTGATGGTCCACCCGGATTTTCGCGGACAGGGCATTGGCGGCGCCCTGGTGCTGGCGCTGGAAGCGCTGCACCCCGGGCTGCGGTATGAACTGTTTACCAGCTGCCGCAGCGAGAACAACCTGCGCCTGTATGAAAAGCTGGGCTACCGGCGGTATTGGGAAGAACCTGTCACCGCGGAATTTTCCTTTATTCATTTAGAAAAGGACGGGTCCGCGGCCCGTTCCTGAATAGCATCAAAAAAGGCCTCCCCTTGCGGGAGGTCTTTTTGCCGCCCGTGCTACAGGGCGACGGTCACAATAAACCCGCTGACATTGTCGCCGGAAATGGTGTATTCCTTGGCCAGCGGCACCGGCACCGTGGTGGTATCCTCGTCTGCCGGCACATAATAGATCTCATAGGTCTGGTTCTCGTTGTCTGTCACCTGAATATGGTTGCCCGCAAAGGTGTAGTGGGAGACATACTCCAGATATTCCTCCAGGCAGTAGCCCTTCAGCCCCATCAAATAAGCATGGGGCTTGCCGACATACCGCAGGTGATAGGGCTGGTAGGCATAGCCGGTCAGGTCGCTTTTCCCCTCCGGGTAGCGCACCACAAACCCGTAGCGGCCGCAGTTGCGCAGCAGCCAGGCGCTGTCGTCTGTGCCGGTAAAGTCCATCACAACGCCGTCGCTGGTATATAGGCTCAGGGAGAGGGCATAGCCGGTATGGTATTCGCTGTGGCCCGGCTGCGCCACAAGCTGGGCTGCCCGCTCCGCGCCAGATTGGGCTTCGGCCCGCTCATACAGCGCGGTCTGGTCCTCCAGGGAACGGTAGCATTCCGAGAGCATCACCTGCTGGCAGCCGGTGACGCGCTGAAAATCGGTCATCATGTCCTCAAAAGGCCCCAGGGCCTCCTGCCGCAGCAAAAGCCCGGTGCTGGAGAGGGGATAGCCGCCGCTGCCGGCCTCATACACATTGACCAGGGTTTCCGTTTTTGGGAAGGGCCATGCTGCGCTGCCGTCTACCAGGACCAGCGTGCCGGCGGATAAGTCGCCGCGCGACAGCTCCACCGCGGTGAATTCCAGCGAGGAGGCAGCGCCCAGATCATCGGTAAAATTGGCCAGTACCGTTTCGGCCGCGTCGTTCTGTCCGGCGGACGCGGGGGCCGCGGCGGGGGTAAGGGCGTAGACGAGCAGCGCCGCGGCAACCGCCGCAATACACAGGGACGGCAGGCCAAACCGGAGCAGGTTGAGGCGGAGCCGCTTAGCGTTCCGCTGTTTGGGATGGGCATGGTTGTTCATAGGGACACCTCACAAAATTTAGTTTGTGAGAGAAGTATTGCCGTTTTTGCCCCAATTATTTACCATTTCCTATTTTTGCGCATGTTGCGGGGTGATGGCCGCGTTCCAACGCGCAATGGCTTGGCTGCCGCAGCGGTGGTAGCCGGAAGGGTCCAGCGCCGTGCCGAAGGCGCGCGCCAGGCTTCCGGAGCGGAGCAGGGCCTCTTTTTCCGCTTTTGGCAGGCGCTTGATCTGGTATTCCAGCCGGCAGGCGTCGCTCCTGCTGGCGGACTGCCAAACGGCCTCCAGGCGCCGGACCGGATGGGCCAGGGTATATTTGGCGCAGCGCGGCCCCTGGCCGGCGTGCTCTGCCAGCCGACGGGCGACGTCGGTGGTAATGCCGGTGTATAGGGCGTTATCCCGGCAGCGAAGGACATAAGTGTAGTACATGGCGCACCCCTTTCCCTGTTCTGTCCTTATCATAGCACAGGCGCGGGCGGAAAACCAGCGCCGCGCGCCAAAACGAACACCCGCCGCCATCCAATCAAAAATGCCGAAAATTGTTTACAGGATATTTACTTGCCATCTGACGGACGCTGTGCTATCATTAAAAAAATACCATATTCTCAAAAGAAACTGGAGTGATGGATCCTTATTATGGACGGTGGAAGTATAGGTATGATTGCCGCCATGGCCGGACTGATCCTGATGTCAGGCTTTTTTTCGGCAACAGAAACAGCGTTTTCCAGCCTGAACCGCATCCGTGTGAAAAACCTGGTTGCCGCCGGGCATAACCGGTACAAGCTGGTGCTCAAGCTCAGCGCCAAATACGATACCCTGCTGTCGGCGATCCTCATCGGCAACAATATCGTGAACATCCTGTGTACCTCGATCGCGACCATCTTCTTTACCAAATACTGGGGCGATTTCGGCGTGACCCTCTCCACGATCGTCATCACCATTGTGGTGCTGCTCTTTGGCGAAGTCTCGCCCAAAACAATCGCGAAGGAAAAGGCCGAGAGCTTTGCCGCGTTTTCCGCGCCGATCATCCAGGTGTTCCTGTGGGTGCTGATTCCCATTAACAGCTTTTTTATTTTGTGGAAAAAGCTGCTGGCAAAGGTGTTTCATTTAAAAGGCACCTCCGGTTTTACCGAGGAAGAGCTGATTACCATTGTGGACGAGGTTGAAAACGACGGTGTGATCGACCAGCATGAGGGCGAACTGATCCGGTCTGCCATTGAGTTTAACGACCTGGACGCCGCCGACATCCTGACGCCGCGGGTCGATGTCATCGGCGTGGAAGTGGCTATGACAGTGCCGGAGGTCCAGACCCTGTTCCGGGAGCACGAATATACGCGAATGCCGGTCTATCAGGAGGATATGGACCACATCATTGGCATCCTCCACGAAAAGGATTTTAACCAGGCAGTGCAGGACGGCAGGGACCGCATCGACGACATTATCAAACCGCCGGTCACCGTGTCCGAGGGGATCAAGATCTCCAAGCTGCTGCGGCTGCTCCAGTACAACAAATCCCACATGGCCGTGGTGGTCGACGAATTCGGCGGCACCGCAGGCATTGTGACGCTGGAGGATATTTTGGAGGAGCTGGTCGGCGAGATCTGGGATGAGCACGACGAGGTGACCGAGGAGATCAAGAAAAACGACGACGGCACCTACACCATTACCTGCAACGCCGGCCTGGACAAGCTGCGGGAGCTGTTCCATATTCAGGAGGAGTATGACTGCGCGACGGTCAGCGGCTGGGTGATGGACGAGCTGGGCAAGGTGCCGGAGGAAGGCGATACCTTTACCTATGATAATTTGACGGTCACGGTGACCAAGGTGGATTTCCGCCGGGCGGTGGAGATCCATGTGGTGGCAGCGCCAAAGCCCGAACCGGAAGAATAAAGCAAGCGGAGGAAAAAGCAGGCATAGCGCCTGCTTTTTTCTGTTTCGCGCGCAACTCACAAGTGGGCCGCCGTTGTTACAGATGGGGGAACCCGCGCGGCCATGCCGTTGCCTGGTTTTGTTAGAGAATTGTCATTTCTTTCAAATTCGACAAAATAATCCGGCCCAATTTTGAAAAAGGTGGGGAAATTTACAAAAACCTATTGACAATTTGTGAATATTCCCGCATAATTTAATCCGTATAGTTATCTGCACAGGCAGGGGCATTTTGCGCCTGTTCTGGGCGGCGAACAGATCATTACGGCGAAGCAACAGGTTTCCCTCCGGCATTTGGCAGGCAGGGATCGCCAGACAGGAGGTTTTTGGATGAAACAGTTCTTTTGTGTTTTGGTCGCATTGGCGGCCAGCGCGGCGTTGCTGTTCCTCGTTTCGGCGCCGATTAACGGAGAAGACAGCCACGGCACAGAAACGCACAGTACCGAGGAAACCCATACTGTGGAGTCGACTGAATCTGATGCACATTAACAGCCGGCAGACGGCTTGAAAACGAAAGTTTTGAGGTGATACTATATGCTATTCTTATTATTCTTGGGGATGTGGATCGTTTTTAACGGGAAATTCACGCTGGAAATTTTAATTTTCGGCATCGTTCTGTCGGCTGCGCTCTATCTCTTTGTTTGGAAGGTCATGCACTACGGCCCAAAGCAGGAAAAAGAAGTGCTGAAAAAGTCTGGCAAAATGTTCCTTTATGGGCTGCTGGTCTTTAAGGAGATCGTCAAGGCCAACTGGGGCGTGCTCAAGATTGTGCTTAACCCAAAGAGCAAGATCGAGCCAAAAATGGTCTACTTTAAAACCGATTTGGAAAAGGACACCAGCAAGGTTGCGCTGGCCAATTCCATCACCATCACACCCGGCACCATCACCGTCAATGTCAGCGATGACGTTTTTTGCGTCCACGCCTTGGACGCAAGCATGGCGGATGGGATCGACGAGTGTGACTTTGTTGTAAAATTGCGGGAAATGGAGGGGAAAAAGTAATGTTTGCAGCAACGCCCTATTCGACAATTTTCTTTATTGTTATTATGATTATCCTCTCGGTGATCATTTGCGCCTGCTTTGTGCGGGCGATCCTGGGGCCACGCTTTACGGACCGGCTGGTGGCGGCCAACATGATCGGCGTGAAAGCGATCGTGTTCATCGCCCTGCTTACCGTATTCCTGGAGGAGAGCTTCCTGGCGGACGTGGCGCTGATTTACGCGCTGCTCAGCTTTTTGGCAGTGGTGGTCATCGCCCGCATTGTGGTGCTGCGGGAGCGCAGTGAAAAGAGCCGCAATATCGTCAAGATCGAAATTGTGGACCGGAGCGAGGAGGAGGCGAAGAAGCAATGATGGTACGGTTTATTATTGCCGCGGTGTTTATCTGCGCCGGCATCTTTGTCTTTGCCGCCGCCACCTTCGGCATTTTCCGGTTCCGCTATGTGCTCAACCGGATGCACATTGCGGCCCAGTGTGACACCATGGGCGCTTTGCTCAGCCTGGTCGGCGTCATGATTTTAACAGGCTTTACCTTTACCACGCTAAAGCTGATCCTGGTCATCGCTTTTATCTGGGCGGCCAGCCCCCTTGCCAGCCATCTCATTGCCAAGGCGGAGTATGTCTCGCAGGAAGCGGAAGACGAGGACACCTTTGAAGAGGAGGTGATCGACAAATGATCGTACTGGAAATGATCCTGTTGGCTTTTCTGATTGTCTGCGCCATTGTGGCTACGGTGCAGAAAAACCTGTTATCCACCGTGCTGATCTTCATGTCCTACAGTGTTATTATGTCGGTTGTCTGGGTGCTGCTGGAGTCTCCGGACCTTGCGGGTACCGAGGCGGCGGTCGGCGCCGGCGTGACCACCGTGCTGTTCTTTGTCACACTGAAGAAGGTAGGGCAGCTCAAGTTCAAGAAAGGCCACGAAGAAAAGCAAACAAAACCCGAAATTGAGGAGAAAGGAGAAGACGATGCGTAATCCACAAAACCATCCGGAAACGGAACGGAACAACCCGCCCGTGGAGGAAGAAAGCCTTTCGCCGGCCAAAAAGCTGGCCAGATGGGTGGACGGCGACCCGGTTCCACAGGGCGTGCCGCAGCCGGCCGGCGAGGTAGCCGCGGAGGACCTGAAGCGTCCGCCGGTCTCTTTTCTCCAGAAAATCAAGAGCTTCCGCAAATTCTATGCGGTGATCTCGGTCCTCATCTGCTGCGCCTTGATCGCCATTCTGCTGTATACGGTCAGCGACCTGCCGCCCTTTGGCGAGGAGGATGTACCCACCAACAACGAGGTGGCGGAAAAATACATTGAAGAAGGCTTGGAGGACACCGGCGCGGTCAACATCGTGGCCGGCATGATCCTGGACTACCGTGCCTTTGATACCCTGGGTGAATCCACGGTGCTGTTCA
>CAZFHQ010000001.1:0-14301 GCA_964519325.1 uncultured Clostridium sp. | reverse complement strand
CCGCCGTAATTATCCTGCTGCGGAAGGATCCGGACAATCTGGACGAGGAGGAGGAAGCCCAGATCAGGCGGGAGGAGCTGCTGGCCAAGAGCCAGCCCAACATTATCCTGCGGATGATCGCCTCCATCCTGGTGCCGTTTATCCTGCTGTTTGGCGCTTATGTTGTGCTCAACGGGCATATCTCGCCAGGCGGCGGCTTCTCCGGCGGCGCGATCATGGGCGCCGGCCTGATCCTGTTCGCCTCGGCCTATGGCTTTAAGAAGATGGAGACGTTCTTCACCTTTAAGACCTTTACCGGTATTTGCAGCACGGCGCTGCTGGTGTATGCCTGCTCCAAGGCGTACTCCTTCTTTACCGGCGCCAACCATTTGGAGTCTTACATTCCCAAAGGCATCCCCGGCGCGATCCTCAGCGGCGGCCTGATTTTGCCGCTGAACATCTGCGTTGGCATGATCGTTGCCTGCACAATGTATGGCTTCTATTCACTATTTTCGAGAGGAGATATCTAGATGTGGGATTATATTTTGAACCATTATTATGAGATCGCGGCCGTCATCCTGTTTGGCATCGGTTTCATGAACCTGCTCCTCCAGAGTAATCTCATCAAGAAGATCGTTGGCCTGAATATTATGGACACGGCGATTTATCTCTTTCTCGCTTCAAGAGGTTACATCTTCGGCAAGATCGCGCCGGTTCCGGAGGATCTGTCCGTAGCGGCTTCCACAGAAACCTACATCAACCCCATCCCCAGCGGCCTTGTGCTTACGGGCATCGTGGTTTCTGTCAGCGTCACAGCGTTTTCTCTGGCGCTGGTAATGCGGCTGTATAAAAAATATCATACCCTGAACCTGGACGAGATCCTGGTGCTTTCCAAAAAGGAATCCAAAGATGAAGGAGGGAGCGATTGATGCCTTTCGTCTATAACTTCCCGTCCTTCAGCATTTTGCTGACCTTGATGGCGGGCATGGTCACCCCGTTTATCCGCAGGAGCGGGTGGCTGGCGCAGAAGATCAACTTCTGTGTCATCGTGGTGGTCGGCGCCATGAACGCCATCCTGCTGGGTACCCTGCTCAGCACCGACGGCGGCGCCAGCTACACCTACATGATGGGCCACTGGCCGGCGCCGTGGGGCAACGAGCTTCGCGCCGGCCCGCTGGAGGCGCTGATGGCCACCCTGTTCTGCCTGGTCATGGCGCTGTCCATCCTGGGCGGCCTCACCGATATTTATCGTGACATCCGCCCCAAAAAGCTGTACCTATTCTTCCTGATGCAGAATCTGCTGCTCAGCTCCCTGCTGGCGCTGATCTACACCAACGACCTGTTCACCGCTTATGTATTTATCGAGATCAACACGATTGCCGCCTGCGCCATCGTCATGATCAAGGATTCCGGCGAAACCATCGTCGCGACCATTCGATATTTGATCATGAGCCTGTTGGGGTCCGGCTTGTTTCTGTTCGGCGTCTGTATCCTGTATAATATCACCGGCCAGCTCCTGCTCTCCAGTATTCAGGAGGCTCTCATCCCGATCTTTGAGAGCGGCGAGTACGCCATTCCGCTGGCGGTCATCGCCGGCCTGATGATCCTGGGCGTGGCCATCAAGAGCGCGGTCTATCCGTTCCACTCCTGGCTGCCCGGCGCGCACGGTTCTTCGACCACCAGCTCCTCGGCGATTTTGTCCGGCCTGGTGCTCAAGGGCTACCTGATCCTGCTCATTAAAATGTGCTACCGGATGTTCACCATGGAGATGCTCAACTACCTGCACATCACAGACATCCTGCTGATCTTCGGCGTGCTGGGCATGATCATGGGTTCGGTCAAGGCATTGAAGGAAACGCACATCAAGCGGCTGATCGCTTATTCCTCTGTCGCCCAGATCGGCTACATCTTTATGGGCATCGGCCTTGGCTCTGACATCGGCATCCTGGCGGCGTGCCTGCACATTTTGAGCCACGCCTTCACCAAACCGATGCTGTTCTGCGCGGCCGGCAACCTGGTGAACCATTCCGGCCACAATTATCAGATCAAGGCACTAAAAGGCTCAGGGCTGAAAAGCCCGTTGGCGGGCATTGCCTTTACGGTGGGGTCCCTCTCCATGATCGGTATCCCGCTGTTTGCCGGCTTTGCGCCTAAGCTGTTCTTCTCCACCGCCGCGATCCAAAGCGACTGGTGGCGGCTGGCTACGGTGCTCATCGCCCTGGCGGTCAGCACCGTGCTCAACGCACTTTACTATCTCCCTGCATGTATCAACATTTGGACACCGAAAAAGCGCAAAGGCGAGGACGCTGGCCACGGCCACGACGAACACGCCGATGCACATGGCCATGATGCTCACGGCCACGGCGCGGAAGATGATGATGACGAGGAGGCTCTCCTGCATGAAGAGCACCACGAAAAGCCTCGGACCGCGGTCAGCTTTGTGGTATCCATGGTGCTGTTCATTGCCAGCAACTTTGCGCTTGGTATCTTCTACCAGCCACTGGCAGAGGTGATCCAGGCGGGCATTTCTTTGCTCGGTTAGCTGTTGTGAGAATTTGTGTTCCATATTTTGATATTATGATAAAAAAGTGAGGTGGTTTGTCGATGGGTATCCTGCTGTTGATCCCGATTTTATTTCCGATTCTGGCAGGCGCCGCCGTATTCTTTCTGCATGACCGGAAGGTCCGCAGGATCTACATCTCGGCGGTCGTAATCATAGACGCCCTTATGGTATACGCGCTTGCGTTCCTGCCCGACACTTCCATCACGGTTTGGACGATCAGCGGGAGCCTGAGTATAGGCTTCCAGCTAGACGGGATCGCGCGGTTCTTCTCGTGCTTGATCGTTTCCGTGTGGGCGCTTGTGGCATTCTTCGCATTCGAATATATTACCCATGAGGGGAACGAGGAACGGTTCCTCGCATTTTACACCATGACCATGGGCGTGCTGGTGGGCCTGGCCTTTACCTCCACCATGCCGACCCTCTACATGATGTATGAGCTGATGACGGTCATCACGGTGCCGCTTGTCATCCACTCCCGCACGCGGGAGGCGATTGCGGCAGGCCTGAAATATCTGGGCTATTCCGTGTTTGGCGCGGGCTGCGGCCTGTTTGGTATGTTCTTCCTGAACAAATACTGCACAACGCTGGCCTTTGCCGACGGCGGCACGCTGGATCTTTCTCTGGCGGCCGGCCATGAAAACTTCATCCTGTTTGTTTACTTAGTCATGATGATCGGCTTTGGCTGCAAGGCCGGCATGCTTCCGCTGCACGCCTGGCTGCCCACAGCCCACCCGGTAGCGCCGGCGCCGGCTTCCGCCGTGCTCTCCGGTGTGATTACCAAGGGCGGCGTTCTGGCCATCATCCGTGTGACCTACTTTATGGTGGGCGCGGATTTCCTTCGGGGAACCTGGGTGCAGTACACTCTGCTGGCCCTGGCTGTTTGCACCGTGTTTATGGGCTCGATGCTGGCCTTCAAGGAGAAGCTGCTCAAAAAGCGGATGGCTTACTCCACAGTATCCAACGTATCCTATGTGCTGTTCGGTCTGTTCCTGATGACCTCCGACGGCTTTACCGGCGCGCTGCTCCAGGTGGCGTTCCACTCCATCGCGAAGAACATCCTGTTCTGCTGCGCCGGCGCGATTATTTACAAGACGCACAAGACCTATGTGTATGAGCTGAAAGGGATCGGCAAGCAGATGCCCATCGTCATGTGGTGCTTCACCTTTGCCTCCCTGTCGCTGATAGGCATCCCGCCGCTGGGCGGCTTTGTCAGCAAGTGGTTCCTGGCGACCGGCGGCATCGCGGCGTCCTGGGACGGCCTGGGCTTCCTGCCGTTCCTCGGCGCGGCGGTGCTCATGGCCAGCGCCCTGCTCACAGCGGGCTACCTGCTCACTATTGTGCGGGACGCCTTCTTCCCCGGCAAAGACTTTAACTATGCTACCCTGGAGAAGAAGGAACCCAGCGCCCTCATGACGGCGCCGCTGATCATCATGTCGGCGGGCGTCGCGGTGCTGGGTATGTTCCCGAACGGTCTGATCACAGCAATCAACTGCATCAGCAGTACGATTTTATAAGGAGGGGGAAACAATATGGCATGGTTATTATTGATCCCCGTTCTGCTGCCCATCGTGGCAGGCCTGGGACTGCTCATCCTCAACTTTAAAAAGCGGATGCAGCGTCAAATCTACGTCGCTGGCGTCGTCATCGCCAACGCGATCATCTCCATTATCTTAATGCTCACTGTGAAGAACCAGGCGTTTACCTTCTGCTACTTCTCAGAGAAGATCAACCTGACGTTGCGGGTGGATGGAATGTCCACCGTCTTTGGCATGATCGTCTCTGTGCTGTGGGTGGTCGCTACCTTCTACTCTTTTGAGTATATGAAGCACGAGGGCAAGGAGAACAAGTTCTTCTCCTTCTTCACCATGAGCTTCGGCGTGGTCATTGGCATTGCTTTCTCGTCCAACCTGATCACCATGTACTTCTTCTATGAGCTGCTCACCATGGCAACCCTGCCGCTGGTGATGCACGCCATGGACAAAAAGGCTGCTTCCGCCGGCAAAAAGTATGTCGCATACTCCATCACCGGCGCATCCTTTGGCTTTATCACCATCATGCTGCTGATGAACTACGGCACCTCGCTGGATTTCGTCTTTGGCGGCATCCTGGACCCGGTGTTGATCCAGGGCATGGAGCAGCTGCTCCTGGTCGGCTTTATCCTGGCGTTCTTTGGCTTCGGCATCAAGGCGGCCATCTTCCCGTTCTTCGACTGGCTGCCCGCCGCCGGCGTCGCGCCGACGCCTGTTTCCGCGCTGCTCCATGCGGTCGCGGTCGTCAACGCCGGTATCTTCGCCATTATCCGCGTAACGTTCTACAGTTTCGGCACAGACTTCCTCCGGGGGACCTGGGCGCAATATGTGGTCATGGGCGCAACCATTGTGACTATCGTGCTTGGCTCCTCCCTGGCGCTGCGCACCAAGCACTTCAAGCGCCGGCTGGCTTACTCCACGGTGAGTAACCTTTCCTACATGCTGTTCAGCATCACCATCATGACGCCGGAAGGCTTGGTGGGCGGCCTGACCCATATGCTGTTCCACTCTGTTTTGAAGATCACCCTGTTCTTTGTAGCGGGCGCTGTCATCTACAAGACCGGCAGGGAGCATGTGGATGAGCTGTACGGCATGGGCCGCGCGATGCCGATCACCTTCGCAACCTTTACCATCTCCTCCCTTGGATTGATCGGTATCCCGCCGCTGATGGGCTTCACCAGCAAGTTCTACATTGGCTCGGCAGCGGCAAGCAGCGGCAACCCGCTGGCTTATATCGGCGCTTTTGCGCTGATTATCTCGGCGCTGCTCACAGCGCTCTATCTGTTCGATGTAATTCTAAAAGCATACTTCCCGCCGAAGGACATTGATGTGAAGACGCTCAACAAGGACGTCCATGACCCGAACAAGCTGATGACAATTCCGCTGATCGGCCTCACCGCGGCATCCATTGTGATCGGTGTCTATCCTGCTCCGATTATTCACATCTTTGAACAAATCGCGGCCGGTTTGTTCTAACGGAAGTCAGGAGGTGATATTTTGTTCGAAGGCAATTATTTGTTACTGATTCTTGTGGCGTTCCCATTTGCTGCGGGCATTGTCTCGTACATCATCGGGCGCTTTAACAAGACGGCGAGAGACTTTTTCGCACTGGCGTGTACTGCCGCCGAGCTGTGCGGCGCCATTGCGCTGTGCTTCACCAATGGAGAGGCCGGCACCAGCGATTTCTATTTCAATTGGTTTGCCAACCTGGGCCTGCATTTCCGTGCCGACGGCTTCCGGATGGTCATGGCGGTGCTCACCGGTATCATCTGGTTTGCCACCACCCTGCAGTCCAGGGAATACTTTGAGGGGACGCGCAACCGCAACCGGTACTACCTGTTCCTGCTGATGACCATGGGCGCAACTATGGGTATCTTCCTCTCGGCCAACCTGTATACGACCTTCATCTTCTTCGAGGTCATGTCCTTTACCTCTTATGTGATGGTGGCCTGCGGCGGCGAGGACGAATTCCACACCAAAGCGGCCAACAGCTATCTGGCCTTTGCGGTGCTGGGCGGCCTGATGACGTTGATGGGCCTGTTTATGCTCTACAACATGCTGGGTACCCTGGAAATGGATCAGCTGGTCCAGGCGGCGTCCGCGGCCCCCAACTACGGTTATCTGCTGGTTGCCGGCCTGCTGGTGCTCTTCGGCTTCGGCGTCAAGGCGGGCATGTATCCGCTGCACACCTGGCTGCCCCAGTCCTATGTGGCGGCGCCGGACCCAACCACAGCGCTGCTCTCCGCGATCCTCAGCAAGTGCGGTATTTTCGGCATCCTGGTCATGACCGCCAACGTGTTCCTTTATGACTACACCTGGGGTATGATCATCCTGGTGCTGGGCGTGCTGACCATGCTGACCGGCGCGATCCTGGCGGTGTTCTCCACCAGCTTCAAACGGACGCTGGCCTGCTCCTCCATGTCCCAGATCGGGTTTATCATGGTGGGCATCGGGATGCAGGGGATCCTGGGCGAGCACAATGCCATCGCGGTGCAGGGTACCTTCCTGCATCTGCTCAACCACTCCATGATCAAGCTGCCCCTGTTCATGGTGGCGGCCATCATCTTCACCTGCATGAAGGAGTTTGACCTCAACAAGATCCGCGGCTTTGGCCGCAGGAAGCCCCTGCTGGCGATCATTACCGCTATCCCGATCCTGGGCGTTGCCGGCGTGCCGCTGTTCAACGGCTACATCAGTAAAACGCTGATCCATGAGAGCATGGTGGAATACATCGCCATGTTCCCGGAGATGACCGGCATGGCAGTGTTCTTCAAGATCGTTGAGGCGCTGTTCCTCTTTGCCGGCGGCCTGACGCTGGCCTATATGCTGAAGATCTTCGTGGCGGTGTTCATTGAGAAGAATACCGACCCGGCCAAGCAGGCGGAAATGGACAGCAAAAAGAAGTTTGCGTCCTGGCCTGTTATCATCGCGCTGCTGATCCTTGTGGTGGCGCTGCCGGTGTTCGGCTGCCTGCCGAACCTGCTGATGGATCCTATCGCGGCGCTGGGCGACTCCTTTGCCAACAGCCACGGCATGGAGCACGCTGTCAACTACTTCTCGCTGACAAACCTGAAGGGCGCGGCGGTTTCTCTGGCCATTGGCCTGATCGTCTACTTCCTCATTGTGCGGCTGTGCCTGATGAAGAAAAACGAGCAGGGCCAGCGGGTGTATATCCAAGTATGGCCCAAGTGGCTCAGCATTGAAGACAAGGTCTACCGCCCCGGCCTGCTGGTGGTGCTGCCCTTCTGCGGCGCGCTGGTGGCCCGGATCGCCGGTTCTATGGTGGACTGGATCATCGCGTTCTTCCGCAAGATCCTCTTTTACAAGCGGCCCGACCGGTTTGTGGCGCCGCTTAATGAGAACTTTGGCCTTTACCAAGGCACCCGCAAGAGCAAGGCGATCCAGCGGGGCTTGTCCTACAGCTTGCTGCTCTTTGGCGTGGGCGTGATTTTTGGCCTGGTTTATCTGATTGTCGCGACGTGCATTGTGCGGTTCTAGCCGCCTCTGTGCCAGGCAAGAGCCGTTGATTTTATCATATCTGATTGCGTGTGGTTCCCACGAGCCACGCGCAATTTTTTTGTGGAGCCGCGAAACTTGCGGCAAAGCGATTGACTTTATTAGAACAGAGCGGTATAATAGTTTAGTAATATAAATATTAGCTTGATTTTGCAAACTGGAATCAGACGGTACCGCAGTGGGGCAGCGCCACTGTTTTCTTTTGCCAAAATGCCTGGCGCTCCGGTGCTGCAAAAGGAAGCGAGAAAGGGGCTATTGCATGAAAACCGATGTGTTTGAAACCATGTCCGTACCCAAGGCGGTTGTCAAGCTGGCGCTGCCGACGGTGCTGGGTATGTTGGTTCAAATTATCTACAATATGGCTGATACCGTTTATATCGGCTGGCTGAATGATGAAAACCAGATGGCGGCAGTTACGCTGGCGATGCCGTTCTTTACGTTTCTGATGGCGCTTGCCGGCATTTTTGGCATTGGAGGCGGTTCCTATATCTCCCGTTTGTTAGGGATCAAAGATTTCCGTCGGGTGAAAAAGGCGTCGTCCTTCAGCTTTTGGGCCTGCATTGCCCTGGGCGTGATTTGCGCCGTGCTGGGCATCCTCTTTATGGAGCCAGTGCTGACGCTGCTGGGCGCAAAGCAGGGTACCACGATGGCCTATGCCTATGACTACAGCTTCTGGGTGCTGCTGGCGGCGCCGATCATTATGCTCAGCTTTGCTCTGGGCCAGATCGTCCGTGCTGAGGGCGCCTCCGGCATCTCCATGATCGGCATGACCATTGGCGGCGTGCTCAATATCATCCTGGACCCAATCATGATCTTCAGCATGAACATGGGCGTTGTAGGCGCCGCTGTAGCAACAGTGCTGGGCAACGTGGGCGCGGTCATCTTCTACCTGTGGTATCTGCTCTTTAAGACAAAGACACTGAGCATTTCACCGCGGTATATGATACCGGACGGCAATGAGCTGAAAAATATTATGCTCATCGGCGTGCCTGCTTCCCTGAACAGTATGCTGATGTGTGTCTCCAACATTATCCAGAACAACCTGGCCGCCGGCTATGGCGAGATCCCGCTGTCCTCTATCGGCGTGATCCTCAAGATCAATATGTTCCCGGTGTTTATCCTCATTGGCCTGTGCCAGGGCGTGCAGCCGCTCATCGGCTACAATTACTCGGCCAACAACCGTAAGCGTCTGGGCAATGTGATGAAGTTCACCGGCATTGTCGCTACCGTGATGGCCGCCATCTTTACGGTCGTGATCTTCCTGGGCAGCGACTGGTTTGTCAGCCTGATCATGTCCAAGGCAGAGATCGTGGAGCTTGGCTCACGCTACCTGAAGTACATCATGCTTTCTGTGCCGATCCTGGGCCTGCTGTTCCTGTTTACCAACGCCTTCCAGGGCATGGGCAAAACGATCCCGGCCATGATCCTCTCCATTTCCCGCCAGGGCTTTGTGTTCATCCCGGTGATCTTTGCCGCGAACGCCTGGTTTGGCTGCGACGGCATTGTCTTTGCCCAGCCGATTGCGGATATTGTCAGTGTGATTATGGCGGTGATCATGTTCTTCATTATCTGGAACAAGGACCATCACGGCTCCGGCCTGCACGAACAGCACAGCGAACCGGCGGCCGCGGCAAAAGGCGCGCAGTAAAGCGCGGCTGCCAGATCCGGATCCATCGCACCAAGGGGCCTGCTTTGCAGGCTCTTTTTTTTGCGTGAAAATTTAGAAAATCACCTCTCTGGGGAAACCGCAATATACTGTAGGGTAGGGAGGGATAGCATGAATGGTTTTATTCTCATGGCGCTCATTGCCACACTGGGGACCTGGTCCGTTACCGCGCTGGGCGCCGCCACCGTGATCTTCTTTAAAACCCCCAACCCCAAGCTGCTGAACCTGATGCTCGGCTTTGCCGCCGGCGTAATGATCGCCGCCAGCTTTTGGTCGCTGCTGCAGCCCGCCATCGAGCGGGCGGAAGCCATGTCCAGCCTGCCGGCATATGTGGTTGCCACCGTCGGCTTTTTGTGCGGAGCGGTCTTTATGTGGGGCTCCGATAAGGTCGTGTACCGGGCGCAGCATCGGGCGGACAGCGGCCCGAACAGGCCAAGTGAACGGCTCAACCGCATCATCATGCTGGTGCTGTCCATTACCCTCCACAATATTCCGGAGGGGCTGGCGGTGGGCGTTGCGTTTGGCTGCCTGCAAAACGGCGGTTACTCCGCTGAAAACCTGATGGGCGCCGTGACCATCGCCCTGGGCATTGGGCTGCAAAATTTTCCGGAGGGCGCGGCGGTGTCCCTGCCGCTGCGCCGGGAGGGGTGTTCCCGCAAAAAGAGCTTTTTCCTTGGGCAGGCTTCCGCCCTGGTGGAGCCGGTCTCCGGTGTGATTGGCGCGCTGCTGGTGGTGTACGTTGAGGCGATGTTGCCCTTTGCCCTCTCCTTTGCCGCCGGCGCGATGATCCTGGTGGCGGTGCATGAGCTGATCCCGGAATGCCAGCAAAATAAGGCGACGCACCCCTATTTTGCGACAATGGGCATTGTGGCCGGCTTTGCCGCCATGATGCTGCTGGACGTTATGCTGGGCTAACAAAACCGCAGGGGCTTTGGCGGCCCTGCGGTTTTTTGCTGCGGCGCAAAAAAAAAAGAACCCCTCCTGGGAGGGGTTTGGTTGTTATAGCCTGGCTTTAAAATTCTCGTAGCCGAATTCCTTGACAACCTCCATCACGCCGTCCGCGTGATAGGTGCAGATGGCCGGAAGGTTCATGCCGTTAAAGGTGTTGTTCTTGACCATGGTGTAGTGGGCCATGTCGCAAAACACCAGCTTGTCGCCGATTTGCAGCGGCTCGTCAAAGGAATAGTCGCCGATGATGTCGCCGGAAAGGCAGGTCGGCCCGCCGAACCGGTAAGTATACGGTTTCTCGCCGGGCAGCCCCGCGCCGATGATATTTGGCCGGTAGGGCATTTCCAGCACGTCCGGCATATGGCAGGCGGCGGAGGTGTCCAGGATGGCAAGGCGCATCCCGTTCTCGATCAAGTCCAGCACAGTGCATACCAGGTAGCCGGCGTTCAGCGCGACGGCTTCCCCCGGCTCCAAATAAATCTCCAGGCCATATTTGTCCCGCATCCGCTCAATGCAGCGGACCAGCGTGTCGACCTGGTAGTCCGGTCGGGTGATGTGGTGGCCGCCGCCAAAATTGAGCCATTTCATCCGGTGGAGATATTGGCCGAACTTTTCTTCCACCACATCCAGCGTCCGCTCCAGCGGGCCGGCGTTTTGCTCGCACATGGTGTGGAAGTGCAGCCCCTCAATGCCGTCCAGCTGGTCCGGGCGAAAGTTTGCCAGGGTAACGCCCAGGCGGGAGTATGGCGCGCAGGGGTTGTAGATCTCCGGCTCTGTCTCCGAATACTCCGGGTTGACGCGCAAGCCGCAGGAGATTTTCTTGCCGGCGCCGCGCACCTTGCCTCGATAATGCTGCCACTGGCTGAACGAATTAAAGACGATATGGTCGCAAAGGCGCATGATCTCGTCAAACTCGTCGTCCCGGTAGGCGGGGGAGAAGATGTGTACCTCGCCGTTCATTTCCTCCCGGCCAAGGCGGGCCTCAAACAGGGAGCTGGAGGTTACGCCTTTGAGATACCTGCCTACCAGCGGGAAGGTGCTATACATGGAAAACCCCTTTTGCGCCAACAAAATCTTGCAGCCGGTCCTGTCCTGCACGCGCTTTAACAGTTCCAGGTTTTGGATCAAAAGCCGCTCGTCCAGCACATAGGACGGCGACGGGATGCTGCCGATGGAAAAATCCAGCGGTTGTTGTCTTGCTGCCATGTCCGCCACCTAGTCGATGAGGGCCGGGTCGAAGGACTCCTGCCACGGCAGGCCGAACTGGTTCAGCGCTTCCATGAAGGGGTCGGGGTCGAACTCCTCAATGTTGTAGACGCCCGGCTTCTTCCACTTGCCGGTCATTACCATGGCGGCGCCGATCATGGCAGGCACGCCGGTGGTGTAGCTGATGGCCTGGGAGCCGACCTCCTGATAGCACTCCTGGTGGTCGCACACATTGTAGACGTAGTAGCTGCGCTCCTTGCCGTCCTTGACGCCCTGGAAGATGCAGCCGATGTTGGTCTTGCCCACGGTGCGAGGGCCAAGGGAGGCAGGGTCCGGCAGCACGGCCTTGAGGAACTGGAGCGGCACGATCTGCTTGCCCTCAAACTCGATCGGCTCGATGGAGGTCATGCCTACGTTTTCCAGCACCTTCAGATGGGTCAGGTAGCTTTGGGAGAAGGTCATCCAGAAACGGATCTTCTTGATGCCCTTGATGTGCAGGGCGAGGGACTCCATCTCCTCGTGGTGGAGCAGATAGATGTCTTTGGGGCCGATCTCCGGCAGGTCATACACCCGCTTGATGGACATTGGCTCTGTCTCGATGAATTTGCCGTTTTCAAAGTAGCTGCCCGGGGCGGTCACCTCGCGGATATTGATCTCCGGGTTGAAATTGGTGGCAAAGGGGTAACCGTGGTCGCCGGCGTTGGCGTCTACAATGTCGATCTGGCGGATGGTATCAAAGTAATGCTTTTGGGCATAGGCGGAGAACACGCCGGTGACGCCTGGGTCAAAGCCGCTGCCTAAGAGGGCGGTGATGCCCGCCGCCTTAAACTTCTCCCGATAGGCCCACTGCCATTTATACTCGAACTTTGCCGTGTCCTCCGGCTCGTAGTTGGCGGTGTCCACATAGTCGGTCTTGGTTGCCAGGCAGGCGTCCATGATCGTCAGATCCTGATACGGCAGCGCCACGTTGATGACGATGTCCGGCTGGAAGCCGTTGATGAGGGCGACCAGCTCCTCCACATTGTTGGCGTCCACCTTGGCGGTGGAGATTTTCGTCTTGCCGCCGGCCAGCTTTTCTTTTAACGCGTCGCACTTGGATTTGGTGCGGCTGGCAATGCAGATTTCCTCAAATACCTCGGAATTTTGGCAGCACTTGTGTACCACGACCGACGCGACGCCGCCTGCGCCGATGATCAAAGCTTTTCCCATTTCCCATGTTCCTCCGTTGTTGTTTATTGTTTCAGGGGGTTCCCCTGGCGCGATCACTGCTTCGCGATCCGCGATTCCCCAAAAGAAAATACCCCCGCAAAAGCGGAAGTATCCTTGCATTTTTCCCTGTCGCGGCAGGTTATGCCAAAATCATTGCGGTGAGGTCGGTTGGCTCCACGATCTTGCCGTCCTTGTAAACGCGCATATTGCCGGAAGCGATCTCATCAATGAGGATGACCTGGCCGTCGTTGTAGCCGAACTCAAATTTGATGTCATACAGGTCAAGGCCCTTTTTCTTCAGTTCCTCGGTGATGATGGCGTTGATCTTCTGAGTCTCCGCCTTTGTCTCGTCGTATTGTTCCGCGGTCATCACGCCCAGCACCACAAGGCCATCCTTGGTGACCAGCGGGTCTTCTCTTGCGTCGTCTTTAAAGGTCATTTCCACATAGCCGTGCAGGTCCGCACCCTGCTCTACATAGTCGCCGTAGCGGCGGTAGAAGCTACCCACAGCCTTGTTGCGGCAGATGACCTCCAGGCCCTTGCCGAAGGTGGTCGCCGGCAGTACCTCCATGGTACCGTTCTCAATATCCGCAGAAATATAGTGGGTCTTGACGCCGGCAGCCTTCAGCTTCTCGAAGAAGTAGACCGAAACCTCCAGGTTTGCCTTGCCAATGCCGTCGATGCTCAGGCCAACGGTGTTGGCGCCGGGATCGAACACACCGTCCACGCCGGTGCAGGTGTCCTTGAACTTGAGCAGCACATTGCCGTTGTCCAAGCTGAAAACATCCTTTGTCTTGCCCTGATAAATCAATTTTTCCATGTGAAACAACCTCCATATCCTTCAATTCTTCAAACTGCGGCGCAATGGTTTTTCGCCGGCCTACACAGCCATTTTACCACTTTTTGCGCGGATTGCATAGATTTTCGGCTAAATTTTTTTCTGAGAATTTGAAAAAAAATTTCAGAGGGAAGCGGGAATGACCGCGAAACAGGCCGGCAGACCTCCCTGCGCAAGGCAAGCCCGTGCGCCGCCATGATGCCCGGAAAGCGCCAGCCGCGCCTGTTTTCTCAAAAACCGGCGGCCTTGACAGGGTTCGCGTTCCGTAGTACCATGAAAGAACAAAGGAAAGTTTTTGCAAAACGGGAGGAAGCCAAGGAACACCATGGAAGAAAACAAACCGAAAAACCCCCTGCTGACCCGCCGGGTCGAGGGGCTGCTGTGTAAATTCGCCGTGCCAAGCGTTGTGGCCATGTTGGTCGGCTCCCTGTATAATATCGTGGACCAGTTCTTTATTGGGCAGAGCGTAGGCGAGCTGGGCAACGCCGCCACCAACATTGCCTTCCCGCTGTCCATCTCCTGCGTGGCGCTGGCGCTCCTCTTTGGCATTGGCGGGGCGTCCGCCTTTAATATCTCCATGGGGCGGGGCGAGCACGACAAGCGGGAGCGGGACAAGGCTGTCTTTTATCTTGGCAACGCCACGGTGCTGCTCATTGCCTCCGGCGTGCTTCTCTGCGTGATCACCCTCCTGCTCCTCGAACCGATGATGCGCTTTTTCGGCTCGCCGGAGGAGGTGCTCCCCTATGCCAAAACGTATACCTGGATCTGCGCCCTTGGCTTCCCTTTCCTGATCCTCTCCACCGGCGCCTCGCTCATCGTCGACCTCGACCACCTCTCATATGCCGAT